>NZ_JFJV02000075.1:78055-178204 GCF_000611145.1 Cupriavidus sp. SK-3
CGGGGCGCCCTTGTTTCCCTGAGCGAATACGGCTTTCCACAGGTCTCTGTCTCTACAGCCTACAGCCGACCCATCACGACCAGGACCACGATGATCAGCAGGACCAGTCCAAGGCCGCCGCTCGGGTAGTAGCCCCACCCGGTGCTGTACGGCCAGGTTGGCAATGCGCCGACGAGCAGCAGGATGAGGAGGATAAGCAAGATCGTACCGATGGCCATGACGGGCTCCTTGGCGAATGGATAAGCGTGAGGTGCTTATGGGTTGCCTATGGGGTGCTTATGGTTGTTCTGTGCGGGCTATGCAATGCGGTGCGGACTGGGGCCAGCGTTACTTGCCCAGTTCGTGGCCGATTACGCCGCCAGCCACCGCGCCGCCGATGGTTGCCGCCGTATTGCCGTGCGACAGTTCATGGCCTGCAACACCGCCGGCCACGGCGCCGGTAGCGGTACAGCCGTTCAGCCCGATCAGAAGTGCCGCGCCCGCGATGAGCGCGCTTGCCAGTCTCAGCATGTTGGTCTCCTTGATGCGTGGTGCCGGTCGCGTGACAGGCACGCCAGCCATGCCTACAAGATAGCCGGGCAGGTTGGCGGCACCAGCGGGGCTGCCTCTGATAAGGATGTAGGAATTGGACGACGCCGCGAGCGCGGCGTCAGGGAGGGGGGCGGTCCAGGCGGAAGGGGAAGTCAGCGGGCAAGGGCTGCCCGCCAGCTGTTACCGCAAGCGCTTGATCAGCGCGGAGGTGTCGGCGCGGCCGCAGCCGTCTTGCTGCAGGTCCGCGTAGAACTGGTCGACCACAGCCGTGACGGGCAGACTGGCGCCGTTGCGGCGCGCTTCGTCCAGGCAGAGGCCAAGATCCTTGCGCATCCAGTCCACCGCGAAGCCGAAGTCGAACTTGCCTTCGATCATGGTGGGGCCGCGATTTTCCAGTTGCCACGAGCCCGCGGCGCCCTTGCTGATCACGTCGAGCACGACCTTCATGTCCAGCCCGGCGCGCTCGCCGAAGGCGATGGCTTCCGACAGGCCCTGCAGCAGGCCGGCAATGCAGATCTGGTTGACCATCTTGGCCAGCTGGCCGGCGCCCGCGCCGCCGATCCGGGTGACCGCGCGCGCATAGGCGCCCAGCACCGGCTCGATCTGGGTGAACACGGCCTCGTCGGCGCCGCACATGATGGTCAGGATGCCCTTTTGCGCGCCGACTTCGCCGCCCGACACCGGCGCATCGACAAAGTGCAGCCCTCGCTCGCCGGCGGCGGCGTACAACTCGCGCGCGACATTGGCGCTGGCGGTAGTGTGATCCACGAACACACAGCCTGCCGGCGCCGTGCCGAAAGCGCCATTGGCGCCGGTGAGCACCGCGCGCAGGTCATCGTCGTTGCCCACGCAGGAGCAGACCACTTCGGCGTCCCGGGCGGCCAGCGCCGGGGTGGCCGCCGATTTGCCGCCGAAGGCCGCGACCCACTGCTCGGCCTTGCTTGCCGTGCGGTTGTACACGGTGACCTGATGGCCCTTGGCGGCGAGATGGGCCGCCATGTGATAGCCCATGACACCCAGGCCGATAAATGCAACACGCATGACTAGGAAACTCCAGGACCCGCGGTGAGCGCGGGCGAATGTGACAAAGTGGGCAGCCCCCCCGAAGCCGGGAATGCTGCCATTCTTGCAATGCAGCGTCAACAAGCCTTGCCGGTGCTCCCGGTTGTCAGCATGCGGGCGATTGACGCGGCTGTGGCGGGAGCAAATTGTTGCACGCACTCGCGCGTCAGCGCCAGCGTGTAGGCCAGCGCCGTGATCCAATTGTCGAAAGTGCGGTTGAGCATGAATTGTGAGGAGAGCTCCATGCCGTTGCCCGGCTTGCATAAGCGGACGAGTGCGCCCCAGCGGCCGTCCTCCACCGGCAAGATATCCACGTCAATCGCATATTCTCCCTCCGTGCAGGTCCAGGCGGGCCCCGCGAGCCGCCGTTCCGCTTTGTCAGTCACCATGTCGTTCCTCCGCGCTATTCTGGCGAGAATCCCCGCGCACCGGGCCGTCCCGATGCCATGACTCCCGCTTCCTGGTCCGCGGTCATTGCCACGGGCCATGACTTCGTTGCAGGCGCCGGGCTATTTGCCGGCAGCCCGCGCATGTCCGCCAGCGGGCACACCGCGCAGGCGCGGCAACCGGCTGGCATGTTCGGCGTTGACGGCGCCATCGGGTATGCATCCGCGCAGCAGGTCTTCCACCTGGCGCACGGCACCCATGGCCTGGTGGATCGTGCCCCCGTCCGACATCCAGCGCGCACCCGCCGAGATGCCCCCGGTTCAACGCGTGCAGCAGTGCCGGCTCATCCACCAGATCACCACGTGAAGCGTTGATGAAGCAGACGCCGCGATCGAACAGATTGAGGGTGCCCGGCATGACCGCAGCAAGGCAGACCACGAAGTCGGCGCGCGACAGCAGGGTGGGCAAGTCCAGGCGCTCCAGCGTGAGGTCATCGATGTCCGCATAGGGATCGCTGACCAGCACCTTCATGCCGAGTGCACGGCCGAGTGAGGCGAGATAGCGGCCGATGGTGCCGTAGCCCACGATGCCGAGGCTGGCGCCCCGCAACTCGCAGCCCATCGCGGGCGTCGCGTGGCCCCAGTTGCGATAGCTGGCGCTGGCCCGGCTGATGCCGCGGCCCAGGCCGATCATCACTCCCACCACCCGTTCGGACACCGAGGCGGCGAATCCGGGCGAGGCTCGCGTCACCAAGACGCCGTGACGGCTTGCCGCCTGGACGTCGATCTCCCGTATGTCCACGGCAACCCGGCACACCGCCACCAGGTCCGGCAATGCCTGGAACACTGCGGCGGACACCGCCAGCTCGCGCGAGGCGACAATGATGTTGCAGCCCGCCGCGGCGCTTGCCAGTTCGTCCGGCGCGAGCCCGGCCTCGCTGTCATTGAGCCTGAGCGCGGCCACCGCACCGAGCCTGGCGAGCGCGTGGCAGCTGAAGTACAGCGCGCGCGCTGGGCCCATGCGTCAGGCAGATCGTGCGCATGACAACTGTCTTGCATGGGTTCGATGCATTCCGCTCCCTCGCCGTCGTAAGCAACGCTTGAGTAAATCGATTTACTAAATCGATTTACTAAATCGATTTACAGGATCATAGGCGAATGCCTGGCAAATGCAAGCGGGTATCGGAACGGGCCAGGACAACGGGCTTTGTGGCGTTCAGTCAGGGGATCATCAGAGGCCAGCCTGCGCCCAATCGGGTTCGGCGGCGGCAGGCGAGACCCCGGCGGTCCTTGCCAGGCCCGCCGCCTGCCTGCCCGGCACCGCTGCCAGCAAGGCCTGCGTGTACGGATGGCGGGGCGAGCCGAACAGCGCTGCGGTATCCGCTTGCTCCACCACGCGCCCGTCCTTCATGACAGCGACGCGGTCGCAGACTTGGGCGGCCACGCGCAGGTCGTGGGTGATCAGGATCAGCGACAAGCCGGTGCGCGAGCGCAGGTCGTCGAGCAGCGCCAGGACCTGGGCTTGCACGGAGACGTCCAGCGCCGAGACCGGCTCGTCGGCCACCAGCACGTCAGGCTCGAGCGCCAGCGCCCTGGCCAGGCCGATGCGCTGGCGCTGGCCGCCGGAGAACTCATGCGGATAGCGGTCGAGCGCGCTGGGGTCCAGTCCCACCTGCTCGAACAGCTCAGCCGCTCGCTGGCGTGCCCGCAGCGGGTGCTCCCCGTGAATCAGCGGTCCCTGCGCAACGAGTTCCCCCACGCGCCGGCGCGGGTTGAGCGAACCGAACGGGTCCTGGAACACCATCTGGATGCGGCGGGCGCGTCGTCGGCGCCGCGCCGCGCCGCCGGCGAGAAGATCTTCGCCATCGAGCCGCAGGCTGCCGCGGTCCGGGTCTAGCAGTCCCACCAGGCAACGTGCCAGCGTGCTCTTGCCAGAGCCGCTCTCGCCCACGATGCCCAGCGCGCCGCCGCGCGGCAGCGTCAGGCAGACCTGGTCGAGTGCATGGACCTGGCGCTGGCCCCGGCCGAGCCAACTGCCGCTGCGATAGGTCTTGCCGATACCGTCGATGGCGAGCAGCGTGTCACCCGCCACCACGCGTGGCGCCGGCGGCTCCAGCGCGGGCACGGCGGCCAGCAGCGCCTGCGTATAGGGGTGCCGCGGCCGCGCCAGGATCTCGGCGGCGGGCCCGGTTTCCACCACTTCCCCCTGGCGCATGACCGCGATGCGGTCGGCGATCTCCGCCACCACGCCGAAGTCATGCGTGATGAATAGCACCGCCGTGCCTTTGCGCCGCTGCAGTTCGCGGATCAGCCGCAGGGTCTGGCCCTGGGTAGTGACGTCGAGCGCGGTGGTGGGCTCGTCGGCAATCAGCAGGCTGGGTTCGAGCGCCAGCGCCATGGCGATCATGGCGCGCTGGCGCTGCCCGCCCGACAACTCGTGCGGATAGGCGCCGGCGGCAGCATGTGGCTGCGGGATCTGCACGTCGTCCAGCAGACCCAGCACCTTGCGCGCGATTTCCGCCTTGCCCAGCCGGGTGTGGGTGCGGAACACCTCGCCAATCTGGTCACCGATGGTGCGCAGCGGGTTGAGCGCCGTCATCGGCTCCTGGAAGATCATGCCGATGCGGGCGCCGCGTATGCGCCGCAACCCGGCTTCCGACAGGGCGGTGAGCTCGCGGCCTTCGAACAGGATGTGGCCGGCGCTGCGCCGCACCCCGTCGGGCAGCAAGCCAAGCACGGCACCGGCGGTCATCGACTTGCCGGAGCCGCTCTCGCCGACCACGCACAGGACTTCGCCAGGCGCCAGCGCCAGCGAAACGTTGTTCAGCGCCAGCCCGCGATCGGCGCCGGCAGGCAAGGCGACGCTCAGCGCGTCGATACTGAGAAGAAAGGGCAAGGGTCCGCTCATGGGCGCTTCAGCCTGGGGTTGAGTGCATCGTTCAGGCCTTGTCCGACCAGCGACACCGCCAGCACGGTCAGCAGGATGGCAATGCCGGGAATGGCCGATACATACCATTGCGAACGCAGCACGCCGCGCCCGCCGCCGATCAGGTTGCCCCAGGAGGCCACGTTCGGGTCGGACAGGTTGAGGAAGGCCAGTGCGCTTTCCAGCAGGATTGCCAGCGCCATCACCACGCTGGCGTACACCACCACCGGCGGCAGCGCATTCGGCAGGATCTCGCGGAAGATGATCTGCAGGTCGCGCATGCCCAGCGAGCGGCACGAGTGGACGAAGTCGCGGTTGCGCAGCGTCAGGAACTCGGCACGGGTCAGCCGTGCCGTGGCGGGCCAGGACACGGCCCCGATCGCCAGCGTCACGGTGGCGATGCCGGAGCCGAATACCGAAACCAGCACCAGCAGCAACAGGAAGCTGGGCAGTGTCTGGAAGCCTTCGGTCAGCCGCATCAGCAGGTTGTCGGCCCAGCCGCCGTAATAACCGGCGAATGCCCCGATCAGGATGCCGATGCAGACGGCGATCAGCGTGGCCACGAAGCCGATCAGCAGCGATACGCGCGCGCCATGGAAGATCTGGGCGGCAATGTCGCGGCCGGTCTGGTCGGTGCCGAGCCAGAAGCGCGGGTCCTCCAGCGGCCATTGCAACGGGCGCCCGGCCAGCGAAAGCGGGTCGGCCGGGAACAAGAGCGGGGCGGAGGCCGCCATGGCGATGACCGCCAGCAACACCAGCAGGCCGAAGCAGGCGGCCGGGTTGTGCAGATAGCGTTGGAGCAGCTTCATGCCTTGCGTTCGTGAAGGATGCGGGGGTCGAGCAGCGCATACAGCATGTCGACCATGAAATTGATCGCGATCACCAGCAGCGCGCTGATAAAGACAATGCCCAGCAGGGTGTTCAGGTCGCGCTGCACCACCGAGTCATAGGCAAGCCGGCCCAGGCCGGGCAGCGCGAACACGCTCTCGATCACCACCGAGCCGCCCAGCATGGTGCCGAACTGCAGCCCCGCCAGCGTCAGCAGCGGCAGCAGCGCGTTGCGCAAGACATGCCGCACCAGCACCGCGTATTCCGCCAGCCCCTTGGCACGCGCGCTGCGCACGAAATCCAGGCTCAGCACTTCGAGCATCGACGCGCGCATGATGCGCAGGTAGATGGCCAGGTAGATCAGCGCCAGCGTCACGGTGGGCAGCACCAGGTGCCAGGCGATGTCGGCGATGCGCTCCAGCCCCTTGTATCCTGCGGCCACATCCAGGTAGCCGCCCGGCGGCAGCCACCCGAGGTGGATGGCGAATACCACGATGCCCATCAGGCCGAACCAGAACGACGGCGTGGCATAGAACACCAGGCCGAGCATGGACACCAGCGTATCCGGCCAGCGGCCGGCCCGGCGCGCCGCGGCGACGCCCAGCGCGACGCCGCACACGGCGGCCAGCACCTGGGCACAGCCCATCAGCACCAGCGTGACTGGCAGGCGCTCCAGGATCACCGCTGCCACCGGCTTGCCATAGATGGCGGAGTAGCCCAGGTCCAGATGCACGAGACGCCACAGGTAGCGGCCGAGCTGCACCGTGGTGGAGGCGTCCAGTCCATAGAACTGCCGCAACTGGCCAATGACCGCCGCATCGGCGCCACCCATCTCCGCCACCAGCGCGTCGACGGTGTCGCCGGGGGCGAATTGCAGCAGCAGGAACAGGCCGCACAGGATCAGCAGCAGGGACGGCAGGCTGGTGGCCAGCCTGCGCAGCGCGAGCAACAACACACGCATGGCCGGCTCAGGCCGAAAGCCAGGTGTCATACCAGCTGCTGGAGGGCCAGCGCGGCGTGTTGTGGTCGTTGTGCACGCGCTTGCTGGTGATCGAGTAGAACTCGCGCTCCGTCACCATCCAGACCGGCAACTCGTCGTTGACCTCCTTGACCCATTCGGCATAGAGCGCCTTGCGCCTGGCCGGGTTGATTTCCGAAGCGGCATCGTCGATCAGCTTGTCGACCTTGGCCGATTGCCAGCCGTACTGGTTAGTCCAGGGCGCGCCCTTGGGGCTGCCGGAGCGGTACCAGACGGTGGTCGAGACCGCCGGATCGCCGCGGTACTGGTGCCAGCCCGTGGCCAGGTCGAAATTCCAGTCGCGGTAGACGGTCGACAGCGCGCCGGCGATGTCGAGCTGCTGCACCGTGACCTTGATGCCCACCTGGGCCAGCGACTGCTGCACGAAGGTGGCGAACAGCGGCACGTCCTCGCCGTTCTGGATCGGCACCAGCTTGAGCGTGAAGCGGTTGCCGTCGGCGCCGCGCTTGAAGCCGGCTTCGTCGAGCAGGGCCTCGGCGCGTTTGCGGTCGAACGGGTAGGGCTGCTTGCCACCCGGATAGAAGGACGACGTCGATGGGATCGGGCCGGTGGCCGGCTTTGCGGTGCCGTACAGGAAATTCTTGATGAAGAATTCCACGTCGATGGCATGCGCGATGGCGCGGCGTACCCGTACGTCCGACAGCTCCTTGCGGCGCACGTTGAACTCCAGCGTGTTGTTGTACGAATTTGCCTCCAGGCCCCTGGTGGACACCTTGAAGCGACCGTCCTTCTTGAAGCGCTCGAGGTCGGCCAGCCCCACGTGCGAATAGGTGGTCAGCTGTGCCTCGCCGGTTTCGATCGCGGCGGCAGCGGCGGATTTGTCGGTGACGATGCGCCACACCACGCGGTCCAGGTAAGGCGTGTTCTTGCGCCAGTAAGCGGCATTGCGCTCGGCGATCACGAACTGACCCCGCTCATACTGGACGAAGCGGAAGGGACCCGTGCCGATGGGCGCGGTATTGGCCGGATTTTCCAATACGCTGGTGCCTTCGAACTTATGGCGTGGCACCACGTAGCCCAGGTCGCACAGCGCGCGCAGCAGCAGCTCGATCGGCATCGGGCGGGAATAGCGGAACACCGCGGTCTGCGCATTGGGCGTGTCGACGGCTTCCAGGTACAGGTGCAGCGCGGTGCCGTAGTTCAGGTGCTTCTTCCACAGCTCCAGCGCGTTGTACTGCACGTCGGCCGAGGTGAACGGCTTGCCGTCATGCCAGGTGACACCCTCGCGCAGCTTGAAGGTAATGATCTTGCCGTCCGGCGAGCTGCTCCAGCTGGTGGCCAGCACGGGTGCCGGCCTGCCGCTGGCGTCCAGGTCCACCAGCGATTCGATGATCTTGCTGGAGACCACGTAGACGCCGGTGGATGCGCGCAGCGCAGGGTTGAGGATGCGCTGCTCGCCGCCCAGCAGGACCGTCAGCACGCCGCCCTTGCGCGGCGCTTCGGCGGACTGTGCCAGCAGCGTGCCCGGCAGGGCGGCGCCAGCGGCAAGGGCGCCGGATTGAATCAGGAAGTCGCGTCGGGTCGGGGACATGGCTGGGGTTCCACAAGGATCGAGAAAAGCGCTAAGGCTGGACAGCCAGCGAGTGTAGGGGGCGCCGCTGCGCGAGGGAAACGCGCTTTTCGTCTAAGCAAAGACGGTAGTTGGCTGGTGGCGGCGCTCGCTGCGCTGCCGCCGCGGCATGGCATCGGCAAGCATAAGCAAAGACGAAACGCGCAGTTGGGTAACGGGCCTGGCTCACGTAATCTCCATGCGCTCCGGCCGCGGACATAGCGTTCCCATCCCAGCCCGCGCCCGTTCCAACGGAACCCTGAAATGCCGAACCTGATCCCGCTGCTCGACCACGTGGTCGTCAATGTCCACGAACGCCTGGATGACGCGGCCAGCCGCTATCGCAGGCTTGGCTTCCAGCTCACGCCGCGCGGCCACCATTCCCTCGGGTCGAGCAACCATCTGGCGATCTTCGACACGGACTACCTGGAGTTGCTGGGCTTCGAAGCCGGCAAGGCCACCACGGGCCGCGGCGACCTGCTGGCCGAGCCCCGGGGCCTGACCGGGCTGGTCTTCAAGAGCGCCGACTCGACCGGGCTGCACCGCGAGATCCTGGCGCGCGGGCTGGAGGTGGAAGGGCCCCCGCGCGAGTTCACGCGCCCGGTTGAGCTGCCCGGCGCAACCGCCGACGCGCGCTTTCGCACGGTGCGGCTGGCGGCCCACCAGGTGCCCAACGGCCGCATCTACTTCTGCCACCACTTCACGCCCGAGCTGGTCTGGCGCGGCCACTGGCAGGCGCATCCCAATGGCGTGACCGGCGTCGCGGAATACGTGATCGCGGCAGCCGACCCGGCGCGCACCATTGGCCTGCTGGCGCGGCTGTTTGGCAGCGAGCACGTGAGCCAGGGGCAGCACGGGCAACAGCTGCGCGCCGGGGGCGCCTCCGTGGTGGTGCTAAGCCCGGAAGCGGCAGTGCGCCGCTTCGGCGCCAGCGTGCCGCCACTGATCGACGGGGGGNNNNGGCGCGACCGCATGGTCGCGCTGGTACTGCGCACGACGGCGCTGGAAACGGCGCGTGCCGCACTGGCGGCGGGCGAGGTGCGCGGTATCGCGGAAATCGACGGCCTGTTAGTGGTGCCGCCGGCCGAAGCGGCG
This sequence comes from Cupriavidus sp. SK-3, assembly GCF_000611145.1. Lineage (NCBI taxonomy): Bacteria > Pseudomonadati > Pseudomonadota > Betaproteobacteria > Burkholderiales > Burkholderiaceae > Cupriavidus > Cupriavidus sp. SK-3. Next base: position 87,472 of record NZ_JFJV02000075.1, read on the forward strand.
GGTGTCACCGTCGCCTTCACCGAATAATCGCGGACGATAGCCCGATGGATTTCACGGACTTCTACGCGCTGGACTACAGCGGCGCCCGCAACAAGTCTTCCAATTCGCACCGGATCAGGGATCCCTCTACCATCGCTAGCGATTACTTTAGGGCGAAGGCATTGATATTGGTAAGCTGCGCGGATAATTCCCAGAGACGCTCAGCCTGCTCAGGGTCAACGGCATAGGGCAGGACACCCGTGAAAGGTGGAAACTGCCCCTCGTTCAGCACTGCGACGTCGCAATCTTCGCAGTACACCCCCCCGATTCCGTTCAACTGCGCAGACGTCGCGGCCCACACCTGAGTGGCTGCCCCCTGTTGAGTCGTCTTGAACGTCGGATCAGCAGGATTCCCGTTGGGGTCGAGCCAGCCTGCAGCAATCATTTCATCTCGGGTTAGATGGCGCTGGAGCGGCGTAAAAATCTTGCCTGGATGGAGCGAGAAGGCGCGAACACCTGAATTCTGTCCCAGTCGATCCAAGTGGACGGCGAAGAGCGCATTTGCGGTCTTGGACTGGCCATAGGCTAACCATTTGTCGTAGCCATTGATAAGTTGCACGTCGTCCCAACGAATACCAGACTGATGATGACCCGCGGAAGACACGGACACGACCCTGGCACCACCTTGTAGTGCTGGCCAGAGCAAGTTCACAAGTGCGTAGTGCCCAAGATGGTTCGTGGCAAACTGTGCCTCCCAGCCTGAGCCCACACGAGTTTCCGGGCAAGCCATGACGCCAGCGCTGCCGATCAGGATGTCGAGGTGCCGACCTGCTGCAAGAAAGCGCTCAGAGAAATCGCGCACGCTGGCCAGATCAGCAAGATCCAGTCGGGCCGTCGCCACATTTTCCATGCCGGCAACCTTGCTACGAGCTCTATCGAGATCGCGTGCCGCGACAATGACGTGCGCGCCAGCCTCTGCCAATGCTCGCGTCGTCTCAAGTCCCAAGCCCGAATGCCCGCCGGTAACGATGGCCGTGACATTCGCAAGATCGAGCCCCTCGAGCACGTTCGCTGCTGTAGTCGCTGCGCCGAAGCCGGATTGGATGGAAGTTTGTTTATGTGCCATGCAGTCTCCTGTTAAGTTCCGGAAAGAAGCCAGAGAACGTTATAGGCGCATTGTGGAAGGTAGACTTGGGATCGTGAATGCAACAAAGTCCTATTTTCTGTCGAGAGCGTCCGGAGGCACGCATGGACCCACTTTCTGAAGTTCTTTCCCTACTGAGCACGCAAAGCTCATTTTTTTCCGGCCTGAAGGCGGGAGATGCGTGGGCCATCGACTTTCCTGCGCCGAACGGCATCAAGTTCAATGCCGTCGTTAAGGGGAGATGCTGGCTGGCCGTTGAAGGCGAGGACCAGCCTATCCAACTGGATGCAGGCGATTGCTTCCTGCTGTCCCGCAAGCGGGCGTTCTCACTTGGCAGCGATTTCGCGTTGCCAGCCGTGAAGTCTGAGACCGTTTATTGTCATGCAGTCAACGGCATAGCGCATTGCGGCAGTGCCGATGCGTTCTTCCTGATCGGCGGTCGTTTTGCCTTTGGTGAGGAAGCGCGCCTTTTGTTCGATGCGTTGCCCCCGGTGGCGGTTATCAAGAGCGGTTCGGAGCAGGCGTCCGTGCTGAGTTGGGCGTTGGAGCGGCTGGCCATTGAACTGACCAGCCCAACTCCAGGCAGCGCTCTCGTAGTCCAACACCTCGGCCACATCATGCTCGTGCAAGTCCTACGGATTTACCTGGAAAAAGAGGGAAACAGTGCACCGAGCTGGCTTCTGGCCCTATCCGACCCTCGCATCGGGTCTGTCATCCAGGCTATCCATGCGGATCCTGCTCGGCGTTGGACAGTCGCGAACCTGGCCGAGGTCGCCAGCGTCTCACGTTCGACACTTGCCCTGAAATTCAAGCTAAAGACTGGGTCCGGTCCTCTCGAATATGTTTCGCGCTGGCGTATGCAGTTAGCGACCCGTGCATTGAGAAGCAACCATGAGACGATTTCCTCCATAGCGCAAAAGCTGGGATACGACTCGGACAGTGCATTCAGCAACGCATTCAAGCGCATCATGAAATGCTCGCCACGTGAATACAGGGAAAGCCGGGGCCCCATCCTGCACCAATAGGCGGCGCAAATTGCGCACGTAACGTTGCGGGCCATGCTTCTTACCGATTTCCAAAAACCCCCACCGCCGCGCACCGTCGTGGCGATCTGCCGCCCCCGTCGGGCCTTCTGCGACACCAGACTTCAGCTGCACGCACATCTGGTAGAGCCCCTTCTTGTCGGCGATCGTTTATGGCGGCATAGCCGTCATTCGCCAGATGACTGCGAATGACAGGTGTGGGTCGATTAGAGGCGATCGCAGATTCTCGGCCAACGCCTGCCGCGTTTGGGCATCACAACATTGCCCCACTCTAGCTGGGGCACGTCGCCGGCATTGAGTTCGACCCGCCCGGCATTACGCCCGCGGCTGCCTGCGCCGTCTAAGCGCTTATCGGCGACAAGGCGATCGAATTTTTGGCTACGCCTCCCCAGGATCGCTCATGCGATCGGGCGCATCCCTGACATGTAGAGTCATTCGCTTGCTTCATTGCTCTGACATCCGCACATCCCATCCGCACCTGAAACCAGCCATTGGATTCGCGAAAACCAACCGCGAATTCGCCGGCGCGGACGTACCCAAGGCTGGGCACTCAGCGACAGTAGTCGTATTCGATCGGGGGCACGGCGCTCCCCGCCCGGCCCAGCTACGAGGCGGCTGATAACGGACAAGGCTTCATGATCGTGATGGCGTCCAGATTGTCCTTCCCCCGGCGCCTTTCCGTTCCCAAGTTGCAGGGCCGCAGCTTGTATCCTCATGCTTCTCTCCTAATATGAAGGCAATCCGCGCTGATAGTCAGCGACTGCGGAAACCGGATCTGGGAGGCTAAAAGTGAAACGGCTGGAATTTGCTCTGCTGCTTGCCTTGGCCATCGCGCCTCCTCTGTTCGGCCAGGAGGCCGCTTCGGTGGACAAGATGGAAATGCTGAATGCCGCGACCCTCAGATGGACAGATGCACCCAACGCGCTCCCAAAGGGAGCCAAGATTGCTGTGCTATACGGCGACCCGATGAAGGAGGGTTCGTATGTGATCCGGCTGAAGCTGCCGGCCGGATACGAGATCCCACCCCATTGGCACAAGCAGGACGAGAACCTTACCATTCTCTCCGGCGCACTCTATCTTGGGTCAGGCGACAAGTATGATATCAATAAAGCACATCAGCTAGTGGCCGGCGGCTTCCACCATCTACCTGGCAAGGCGCAGCATTACGCCTTTACGAAGCGGGCAACCATTGTCGAGATTCACGGAATGGGTCCGTTCGATATCCATTATCTCGAGGAAAAGAAGAAGGACTGACAGAATGCCTCAGTTGCCGTACTCCACCAAAACAAAGGCACCCCCTCGCGTTGGAGGGGCGCTACGGCAATTGGGCAGCGGGGCTCTCTTGGGATATCCAACGCCAGGTCGGACCGTGGCACGGTTCCATGGCGGCACCGTTGATCTTCTTTGGTGCCATGGCACATGGTATCGCTCAACAGCCGTGAGCCGATGACATGGCTTTGTTAGCTGCCCTTGTGCAGATGGCGGTTAACCTCGGAGAGCGGCCGTCCACATGGTGCAGAAGCCAACGGCGCAAGCGGGTCGGTCAGTGAAGGTCGCTTGTCGGCCATGAAGCGGACATCTCGTGGTGCCGCTGGATAGCGGTCAGTCGATACCCTTGTGCAGCCGCATAGCGTCAATCGGAGCGCACCCCAGCGCCGCCGATTTTCAGCACGTTGGTATAGATCAGCGTGGTCGAGACGTTGTGACCACGTAGCTCCTGCTCGGTGCGGACGTCGTAACCGCTCTACAGCAAGGCCGTCCCAAAGAAATGTCGCAAAGTGTGAGGTGTCGGACATACGCTTGCGCAGTCCGTAAGCTGTAGTGCTGATACCGAAGGCGCTACGCAATTGGTCCAGGGCCATGACCGAGCGCAACGGTGGCAGAGATTTCGGTGGTGATTTTCATGGAACGTTATTGCTGTAATTTCATACAGCATAGTGCGTTGATCGCCAGCAGACAAGCAGGTCTCGTCCGTATCACCGAGTCGATGTTATGCGGCAGCACTGTCTTCCTAAAACAAAGTTAGGCCATCCTTTACTCACCATTAGCTATTGAATATAGGAATAATTTATGACCGCCCCAGCAGGCAACGAACTACGGGATTTGCTAGCCGACGACGCTATCCCAACCCCGAAACTACTCAACGGCCAAGGCTTTCAGCTTCGCCCCAGTCGCGTCAAAGTATATAAGCCATCTGGAGCACCGGTTTATTTCTACGATGTGATGACGGATAGCAATACACGCGTTGGTATCGCAAACTTGATTCTCGAAAAGGACTCGCAACAAGTTTCCGAAATAGGTCATGTTTGTGCGAGGCTGTTAGAAGATCAGTACAGCACGGAACTACTCAAGCAGGTAGCAGAATTGCTTATTTCACATGGCCATGAATGCGGACTAACGGAAATTTGCATCGTTGTTCCTGAGCAATCAGAAGAATCAGTCAATGTATGTGAGTCGATAGGCAAAATTTGCAACAAAGCGAACTTAGATCGAGACGGGGAGAAATTTGTTTGGTTTGAATATTCTGCCAATGGGAATGCAGAACAAATGGCCTAACAATTCGGTCCAGCGGACAGTCAGCCAGGTTCGCTGTCTGACTGCCGCTGACCTCCCATGTTGAGCGACAGCTTCCTTAAGGTGCCAATGGCCGTTCTGGGTCGGGAACGGCCGCCGGATCGACCGGTTGAATCCGCAGTTGAAAACGGCCGTCCATCATCACCTTTGAGCCGCACGCGCTTGCATCGTCTGCGCAGCAATCCAGCCAATTCCGGATTCTCGGTCCAGCAAGAGCGCACCCAGTCCAGCAAATTCCGGTTACGTACAATGCGGAACTGCATGCCAGGCTGATTCCGGCGGCGTGGAGCTGGGATAGCGTTGCCGACGCGGAAGCCGCGCCGCAAGCCTACCGGGCCAGGCATGGCGCCGATGCCCTGTTCGACACGCGCGCGCGGCACCGGGCGTTATGCGCAGTTGCGGGCGGACATGCTCGATGCCTTCATCCCGCTGGCCCAGCCTTGGCGCGATGCCACGGTGCGGCATGGCGTTGCCATCACCCAACAGGCCGTGGACGGGCTGGCCGCCTGGTAGCAATCCGGCGCGCGGCTACTCGAAATACACCTGGCCCGAGCCGGTCCGGCTGACCGCGCGCTGGAGCGGCCTGCCGGCGACCACGATATCGCCCGATCCCGTCAGTGCCACGCTGACGGCATCCGAAGCGTATCCGAGGATACGTCCCGAGCCGCTCAGTTGCGCATCCAGCCTTTGCGCGCGCAGCGCGCTGGCGTCCACCTCGCCCGAGCCGGAGATGGCGGCGCGCACGCTGCCGACCTGTCCCTCGGCCACGATCGAACCGGAACCGGACAAGCGCAGGTCGATGGAAGCCTCATGCAGCCCGGACGCCCGCAAGGTGCCGGCGCCGGGAATGCTGACCGCCTGGAGCGATGGCCCGGTAATGGCTACCCTGAGCGGTGCCGCGAGCACGACTGGCGCGCTCAGGCCGATCGTCAGCCTGCCGTTGTCCAGGCTGGTGAGCACCAGCGGCAGGATGTCCGCGGGGCCGGTGATGGAAACGGAGTACGCGCGCGCAACCGAGAACACCACATCGGCCAGGGCATTGAGCTGCACGCCGGAGAACGCGCCGACCATGCGCTGCTCGGTCTTCTCGGGGCCGCCACCCTTGGTGGCGTCATGGGAAGTCACCACCTGGCCATTGACGATGACGACACTGCTCCCGGACGTGCCCGAAGCCGAAATGCCGCTCTGGTTGATAACCACGGTGCTTGACTGAGCCAGCGCCGTGCCGGCAAGGCAGGCGGATGCCAGCCAGGCAGCGCAAAGCAGGTTGATATGGGTCATGGCGATCCTTCGGGCTGGCAGGGTTCCTGGTGGAACGTGTACTTGTCCTTGCCGGTCCTCTTTGAATCATAGAGCGCTTCATCGGCTTTGATGAGCGCCTTGTTGAGCGTGTCGCCGCTGACCAGGTGGGTGACGCCAATGCTGATGGTCACGGGGGGCTCCGATGCCGCATCGCGGATGCTGCGGCACAGCAGGCCGATGCGGATTTCCACCTCGGCGCGCGTCATTCCCTTGAGATAGATGCCGAACTCCTCTCCGCCCAGGCGCGCATACTGGCAGTCCCCCATCACCAGCTTGATCCCCGCGGCCACGTGCTTGAGCACTTCGTCGCCAATGTCGTGGCCGTAGCGGTCATTGACCTTCTTGAAGTCGTCGACGTCCACCATCGCCAGATAGTGGTCTTGCTCCTCGGTGGCGCGCGGCACCAGGTTGCCCACGTTGAGCATGAAGGCACGGCGGTTGGGAATCTCAGTCAGCGCATCCACATAAGCCTGCTGCAGCAGGGTCTTGGCCATGACAAAGTTCTGCAGCTTCGCGCGCCGCAGCCTGACGAATGTGTACACCGTGATGCCGGTGAAATAGAGCGTGTAGCAAAGGATCAGGATCCCCTTGAGTTCCAGCAGATCCTGCACCGTCATCGCGGGGAAGAGCAGCACCCAAGCCAGCGCGACGACGCCGAAAAACGCCCTGTTGCTCAGCGGCAGCGAGGAGGCGCAGAACAGCACGCTGGCCGCCACCAGCATCGACCAGATCGGGCGGGTGGCGTCCGGCGTGCGGTCCAGCACCAGACGGGCACTTACGCAGAAGGCCGCCACAAAGGCAAGGCTGATAACCTGGAATTGTTGCGCGCGCCGCACGAAGGCCACGGCTACCGTCAGCGCCGATAACAGGGCAAGGTTGAGGGTCGAGTTGACTGTGAACCCCCGGGCTCCCGTGAAGCTGAGCAGCAGGTCGAACACGAGCCAGATCCCCGCGCCGGCCGCGAAGATCATGAGGCAAAAGCGATGCAGCCTCTCGAATTCATGCTGGGCAAACTCTGTTTGCACCGGCGCCGGCACCGGCTTGTTCAGCAACTTTGACTCGACGGTGCGAAACATCATTTGACTTGTCTCAGGAAGGCTCGGGTGGTCGGTGGGGCAGGGCGGTTCAATGAATCCAGCGGCAATCATACAAGGACTTGAAGCGTGCGCCGGCCGCAAGCGGATTCATCCGGGCGTTTGGACGCGCTGGTCGAGCGCCGCCCGCAGCGCACTTTTGCCGTCGCCGCGCTTGGTGGTGCGACGCTCACACGCTTGCACGGTGGGGTTCCCTGTGTCGGGTCCTGATGCCTATGCTAAAGGTGGCGGTGGATCGCTTCGGCTGACGTGGCGGTCAGCGCCGGAGTCGGGCAGCCCGTGCAAAACAGCACGGTGCCCGGCGCTTGCCAGTGCCGGAACATGCGATCCGGCGCGGGCGGTTCGTACGATTCGCGCTGGCAGTCGAGTAGGAGGAAACATGAGAACGCTGGGCTTGCTGTTCGCCACATCGATGGCGATAGCGCTACCGCTGCATGCGAATGCAGCGGGTTGCCAATATGACATGCAGTGCAAAGGGGAGCGAATCTGCCAGAAGGGCCAGTGCGTTTCCCCCGATGACGATGAGCAGGATGCTGCCGCCCAGGCCTCCAGGCAGCCAGCTTCCCGCGCCGCTCCCGCTCCTGCCCCCGCCCCGGTGCCCGCCGCAAACCCGGCGCAAGCGCCCAGCTCCGCCCGCATGGTGAAGAACCCGCCGCCGCCGCCGCCCACGTCGGCTGCTCCGGCTGCGCAGGCAACGTCGGAGCCGCGTTTTTGCTGCACGGTAGCCGGCCGGCTCAAGCCGTACAACAGCGCGGCCTTCGATGCCGATACCAATGTCGGTGACGCGTGCCAGGGCGTGACCCACTCGGGCAAGCCTGTGCCCGGTACCGCCTGCCAGTGACGGCCCATGCCGGAAAGCGGGGCGGCCTGGCGAGCGCTGATACGGACTTTCCTGATCAGCGCTTTCTTTTCGTGTGTACGGGGAGGGTTGAGATGGCATCGCTGACGCCGGTACTAGCCTATGAGCGAATTCATGCCGACGCAGCCGGAGAATCCCACTTCGGGCCGGTTGCGATCGAGACCGTCCCCCGCCAGTTCGCTCCGCCCGCGCCGGCGTTCAACGTTTCGGCGTTCGGGCAGGCATCCCGCTACGGTTTCCTGCTGCTGCCTTGCGGGTGGCGCGGCGAACTCCATCCTTCCCCAATCCGCATGTGGATTGTCCTGCTCAGTAGTGAGATGGAGTTCGAGGCTTCGGACGGGCAGCGCCGGTCCCTCGGCGCGGGAAGCGCATTGCTGCTGGAAGACGTTACCGGCAAGGGCCATCTGAGCCGGGTGACGGGCAATGCGGCGGCCTCCATGCTGGTGGTCGAGGTCTAGTTGACCTGGGCAACCGCGCTCCGGCTTATTCCGCTGCCGCGCCCGGCTTGGCGTCGGCCGGTGCTGCCAGCAGCGGCGTTTTGCGCTGCGCGGGTCCGGCCGTTGCTGCAGGCAGCGGCTTGGCGCCTGGGAGGCAGGCCGCGACCCACCCCGTCATCGCCACGCTCATGTTGGGCAGGGTGCTGCCATAGTCCGGCAGGAAATCCCGTCCCATCAGGCACCACTGAAACGGATCCTGACCGGTCATCGCGGCAAGCTGGCGTTGCAGCTCGCCGGTAAATTCCCCGTTCGCGCCGAACAGGATTTCTTGCAGGCTGTTGGCATACGCGGCAAAGTGCTCGGTAATCACGTCGGCCAGTTCCGGCCGGAACAAGGCGAAGCCCAGCGGCTGCGTTACCGCTTCGCGAAAGTACTCGCTGCTCTCGGCGACCGCGGCCTTGGCGGTTTCCAGGTTCAGCGCACCGATCTTCCGGGCCACTTGCGCCCACGCGCCAACCAGGCCAAGAGCCATGCCCGGATAGGGCGCGGGCACTTCGATGACTTCGGAGTGAGAGGGGGTGGCCATAAGCGTCTCCGATGGACGATGCAACGCGTGCGAAGGGATTTCGCCGGTGGCAATCATTGCTTGCTGCGGCGCAGCATTGCGCTTGTCATGATAGGCGCAATCATCGGGGTGTCAAGAGCCGGAGCGAACTGCGCTCGCCGCGTCACTTGCGCGACGGGGCGGGCAACTCCATGCCGGATGCGAGGGCTCGCATGGCCAGCCCTCGGGCGTTCCGCCGCGCTTGGTTCCGCCGCGTTTAGTTCTGCGGCGATTACTCAGGCTTGACACCGGCTTCCCGGATCACCGCCGTCCATTTCGCCAGCTCGGACTTGATGCGGGCCTGCGTTTGCGCCGGTGTGGTCCAGGTGGCGATGGCACCTTGCTTGAGCAGCGAGGCCTTCACGTCGGGTTCGGCGAGGATCCTCTTCAGTTCCGCGTTGAGCCGGTCCACCACCGGGGCCGGGGTGCCGGCCGGCGCCACGATGCCGAACATGGAGTTGACCTCGAAGTCCTTCAGGCCCGCTTCGCTGGCGGTCGGGACATCAGGCAGCGCCGTCACGCGCTCGCTGGTGGTGACGGCCAGCGCGCGGATCTTGCCGCCTTTGACGTAGGCCTGCGCCGCCGGCACGGTCTCGACCATGCTGAGCACCTGGCCGCCGATCAGGTCGGTCATGGCGGGGCCGCTGCCTTTGTACGGCACGTGCAGCATGTCCACGCCCGCCATGCGCTTGAACATCTCGCCGGCCAAGTGCTGCGGCGACCCGTTGCCGGCGGAGGCGAAGGTAATCGTGCCGGGGGTGGATTTGGCCAGCGCGATCAGTTGCGGCAGGCTGCTGGCCTTGACGCCGGGATTGACCACGAACACCAGCGGCACGGTGCCGACGATTGCCACCGGGGCAAAGCTCTTCTCGATGTCATAGGAAACGCGGCTCTTGTATAGCGCAGCGTTGATCGCATGGCTGGTCAGCGCGCCCATCAGCAAGGTGTAGCCGTCGGCCGGCGCCTTGGCCACCAGTTCCGCCCCGATATTGCCGGCCGCGCCAGCACGGTTGTCGACCACGACCTGTTGGCCTAGCGCGCTGGACAGGTGCTGGGCCAGCGTGCGGCCAATGACGTCGGTGGCGCCACCAGGGGGATAGGGCACAACCAGGCGGATCGGCTTGGAAGGATAGTCGGCCGCGGCGGCCAGGCCGGGGAAGGCGGTGGCGCCTGCCAGCAACGCGCCGGCAGTGCCCAGGACGGAAAGCAACAGTTGGCGCCTGGGCGCGGAAACGCTGCGGCGAGCGGGGCGTCGAATGCCGGTCATGAGGATCTCCTGCGCCGGGTTGGTATGAATGGGAAAACTTGCGCTGCAGTGCAGCGCGGGACGCCCGGCTCGTCGCTACGGCAGAGTGTAGGGGGCGTCTCTTGATTGAAGAATCAGAAGTTTTCTATCGACTGATCTGGATTTTCAATTAAAGCCAGCGGAGCCAATTTCCCGTTGCGTCGGTATTGCCGTGCCAGCTATCATGCTCTCCTGGATTATCAATAATATTATTGGAGATAAGAATGGCCGGCTCCCAAGACTCCCCCAAGAACCCCTCCACTGCGGCGCAGGACCCTTTCGAGCCCGCGCATGACGCCGAGAGCGGGCTGGGCAAGGGGCTGACCAACTACGGCGACAAGGGCTTTTCGCTGTTCCTGCGCAAGGCCTTCATCAAGGGCGCGGGCTATACCGACGACGCGCTTTCGCGCCCGGTGATCGGCATCGTCAACACCAACAGCAGCTACAACCCTTGCCATGGCAACGCACCGCAGCTGGTGGAAGCCGTGAAGCGCGGCGTCATGCTGGCGGGCGGGCTGCCGGTGGACTTTCCCACCATCTCGGTGCATGAGAGCTTCTCCGCGCCGACCAGCATGTACCTGCGCAACCTCATGTCGATGGACACCGAGGAAATGATCCGCGCCCAGCCGATGGATGCGGTGGTACTGATCGGCGGCTGTGACAAGACCGTACCCGCGCAACTGATGGGCGCGGCCTCGGCCGGCGTGCCGGCGATCCAGCTGGTCACCGGTTCGATGCTGACCGGCTCGCATCGCGGCGAGCGCGTGGGTGCCTGCACGGACTGCCGCCGCTACTGGGGCCGCTACCGCGCCGAAGAGATCGACGCGGCCGAGATTGCCGACGTGAACAACCAGCTCGTTGCCAGCGTGGGCACCTGCTCGGTGATGGGCACGGCCAGCACCATGGCCTGCCTGACCGAGGCGCTCGGGATGATGGTGGCGGGCGGCGCCTCGGCGCCGGCGGTCACAGCCGACCGCGTGCGGGTGGCCGAGCGCACCGGCACCACCGCCGTGGCCATGGCCCGCGCCGGCCTGACGCCGGACCGCATCCTTACCGGCAAGGCCATCGAGAACGCCATCCGCGTGCTGCTGGCCATCGGCGGGTCCACCAACGGCATCGTGCACCTGACCGCCATCGCCGGGCGGCTGGGCATCGACATCGACCTGGCGGGGCTGGACCGCATGAGCCGCGAGACGCCGGTACTGGTTGACCTGAAACCCTCCGGCCAGCACTACATGGAAGACTTCCACGCGGCAGGCGGCATGCCGGCGCTGCTGCGCGAGCTGCGTCCGCTGCTGCATCTCGACACGCTCACCGTATCCGGCCGTACGCTGGGCGAGGAGCTTGACGCCGCGCCCGCGCCGTTCGCGCAGGATGTGATCCGTCCTTTCGACGCGCCGATCTACCCGGTGGGCGGCCTTGCCGTGCTGCGCGGCAACCTCGCTCCGGGCGGCGCCATCATCAAGCAGTCCGCCGCCGATCCGGTGCTGATGGAGCATGAAGGGCGCGCGGTGGTGTTCGAGAATGCCGAGGACATGGCCCAGCGCATCGACGACGAGACTCTCGACGTCAGAGCCGACGACATCCTGGTGCTCAAGCGCATCGGGCCGACCGGCGCCCCCGGCATGCCCGAGGCCGGCTATATGCCGATTCCCAGGAAGCTGGCACGCGCCGGCGTCAAGGACATGGTGCGCATCTCGGACGGCCGCATGAGCGGAACCGCGGCCGGCACCATCGTGCTGCACGTTACGCCGGAAGCCGCCATCGGCGGCCCGCTTGCCCACGTGCGCAGCGGTGACCGCATCCGCTTGTCGGTAGCCCGGCGCGAGATATCCCTGCTAGTCGACGACGCCGAACTGGCGCGCCGTGCGGCCGAGCATGAGGTGGTGCGGCCCACCGCCGAGCGCGGCTATCGCAAGCTGTTCCTGGCCACGGTGACGCAGGCCGACCAGGGCGTGGACTTCGACTTCCTCCGCGCCGCGCAGACCAACGAAACCGTGCCGCGCCAGTCCTGAGGGCCTTGTCATGGATAGACCAACCGGTGCAGGTACGCGCGCGCAGGCGGCGCAGGGCAACCAGGACGATGCGCCCGGCAGCGGTGCGGATGCGCTGCTGGCCGCCGCCGCCATCCTTGAGGAAGACATCGTCTTCGGCTTGCTGAGTCCGCGCGAGCGGCTGGTCGAGGACGACCTGATGGCGCGCTTTGGCCTGAAGCGCCATGTGGTGCGCCAGTTGCTTGTCACGCTGGAAGGCATGGGCGTGGTCGAGCGCAAGCGCAATGTCGGTGCCGTGGTGCGGGCCTTTCCGGCGCGCGAGGTGATGGAGCTGTATGCCTTGCGGGAGGTGCTGGAAGCGCATGCCGCCAGCCTGATCGCGCTGCCGGTGCCGCCGGCGCGCCTGCAGGCGCTGGTGTCGGTGCAGCAGGAACACGACGCCGCCGTGGCCGCCGGCGATGCGCGCGCCGTGTTCCGCATCAACCAGCGCTTTCATCGCGAGCTGTTCGCCCTGGTCGATAACGCGGTGCTGCGGCAAGCCATCGAGGAATACGCGCGGCGCGCCCATCCGATCCGTTTTGGCTCGCTGGCGGCGGCGGGCTATCGTGAGCGTGCCAGGCAGGAGCACTGGGCCATGATCGAAGCATTGCGCGAAGGTCGGCGTGAGGCATTGATTGCGCTGTGCCGCAATCACCTGCTGCCTTCGCGCGATGCTTACCTTGCGGCGGAGCGTGAACGCGCCGGTGGGCCGGCATAGTATTCGTTATCGGGACAGCTCCCGCGTTTATGTGGTGGACCGCGGCGGGGACGGCTATTTTTCATGCGGAAGATTCTCCATATCGCGGAGCGCTTGCGCGAGGCCGTGGCGCGAACGCCCAACCCGACGGGTGCGGTCATTACGATTTCGCTGGGCGTGGCCCGTTGCGCGTCATCGGCGGAGGACGTCGGCGGGGTGCTGAAGAAGTCCGATATCGCTCTTTATCAGGCGAAGCGCAATGGGCGGAACAACACGGTCCCGTACCCCGGGGGAGCTGGGCCGTCTCGTGAACCCCTGCTGACGAGCCACGCCCAGGCATGCCCAGGCGTGTGGATCTGCCGGCGCGAGCCGGCCTTCAGTCCGGTTCGCGCATCTCCGGCGGCACGTGCGGCCGCGCGGACGACATGGCGTTTGCCGCCGGCTTCCCCGATGCCGCGGCGGGTGGTGCCGCTGCCGATAGCGCGCTGCGCAGCGGCGGGCGTGCCAGGTTGGCCTGCCATGCGCGCTGGATGACTTGCGCAATCTGGTTGTAGGCTTCCCTGGAAATCACGTTCTCTTCGCGCATGGCCTCCAGCGAGCGCTGGCCCTTGCGCAAGGCGAACAGCATCAGCAGGCGTTTCTCCAGCGCCTCCGTGTAGCCGCCGAACTCCGCGCGCATCTCGTCCAGGCCGGCGCCCGCCGATTTGACGCGCTCTTCGAGCACGCCGTCGAGCACGGTCGTCAGCCGCGCCCCGAACACCGGCGTCAGCAGCGAGCGGTTGTACCGGCGCAGCCGCGCCAGCACTGTCTGGCGGCAGACCAGCAACTCGAACCGGTCGGCCAGCGCGCGGGCCAGCGGGCGGTCGATCGACAGGTGCCGGTGCAGGTACAGCGCCACACGGTAGCCGCGCTGATAGTCCAGGATGTGCCGGGCTGCCCGGTTGTAGCCCAGGCGGCCATGCTCGCGCGCGGCATCGATCATCATGGTGGTGTTGCGCACCATGGCGTCAAGGTTCGCCACCGAGATCACGCCGTCGCCGTATTCGGGAATCAGTTCGCGCTCGCGCGTGGCCAGCGTGACCAGGCCGATGGTGAAGCGGTCGCGCTCGGAAAGCGCGGCGTCGAAATCGAATTCCATCGAGCCCAGTTCGATCTCGCGCCGGTAGTGCTGCGCCACCTCGCGCGCCGCCGCGGGCGGCAGATCGAAGGTCTCCGCGATGCGGTCGAGCATGGTCTCGACCTCCTCGGTCGAGAGCTGGATCGCCTGCCTCTGCAGTGCCTGATCCTGTGGCGAGAGCCGGTCCAGGCCGAGTTTGTGGATCAGCCAGCGCAGCGTGGTGCCGTTCAGCAGCAGGCTTACCAGCACGAAACCGGTCGCCAGGATGGCGATGAAATGGCGCGCCGCATAGGGCAACGCGTCGTTCTCGGCGATGCCCAGCGCCAGCACCAGCGTGACGGCGCCGCGCAGGCCGCCCCATGCGATCGCCAGCTTGTAGGGCCCGTTGATCGGTGCGCTCAGCTTGAGCCTGGACAACAGCGGCAGCAGGCCGAACAGCGTAAGCAGGCGCGCCGCCAGCGCGGCCAGCACCAGCACCAGCAGCAACAGGCCGTGGTGGGGCGTCACGCCGGCCAGCAGCGACGGCACCCGTACCGCAGCCAGCAGAAAGACGATGGCCCCCGCGATGCCGGCGAATTGTTCCCAGATCATGCGCAGGTGGCCCCAATTGCGCGGACTCAGACGCGTCGGGCCCAGCGCGCTGACCATCAGGCCGGCGCACACCACCGCTACCACGCCCGAGACACCGATCAACTGGTCGGCCAGCAGGTAGAGCGGATAGGGCAGCGCCAGCGTGAGCGCGCCTTCGGCCAGGGCCAGCCCGGCCAGCCGCGGCAGCAAATCCGCCACCAGCCGTCCGGCGATCACGCCGCACAGCACGCCGCCGGCAAAGGACCAGGCCAGCTCGCGCAGCCCGGCGGCCAGCGTGGCCTCGGTGCCGTGGCCGGTCAGCATGGCCACCAGCACGCCGGCAATCGAGATGGCGGCGGCATCGTTGAGCAGGCTTTCGCCTTCGACCAGCCGGATCAGCCGGGCTGGCGCGCCGACATCGCGGAAGATCGCGATCACCGCGGCAGGATCGGTGGTGGCCACCACCGCGCCGAGCAACAGGCAGACCACCAGGCCGGCGCCGCTGGCCAGCGCGGTGACCAGCCCGATCACGCCGGTCGCCACGAGCACGGCGACAATGGCCAGCAGCAGAACGGGCGCGGCGTCCGGCAGCATATTGCGCACATCGGCGGTCAGCGCGGCATGGAACAGCAGCGGTGGCAGGAAGACCCACAGATAGGCCTCGGGCGGCAAGGCAGGGTCGATCAGGGGATGGAGGAAATGCCAGGCGAACTGCGGGGAGGCGGCGTCGATGGCGACATAGCCGGCGCCGATGGCGATGCCGATCGCCGAGAGCAGCGTGGATTCGGGTAGCCTCAGCCGGGCCGCGGCCACCTGCACCACGGCCACGATGGCCAGCAGCGCCCCCACCAGGACGAGTATGTCGACGACGATATTCAAGCGCGCCTCCGAAACCGGGCGCGGGCCGGCCCCGGCTGTGCTGCGGGCGACTGTGTCACTGCTGGATCCTTATGCGGCTGTCGGCTTCGAACATACCGCGAATGCGCGCGTGCTTTCAAGCATTGTGCGTCTTGCCTGACCGGCTTGCTCGCCGGGCGAGACGGCCGCCACGGCTCGCTCATACGGCTGCGGGCACGCCGCCGCCGGCCTGGGCCAGGTGGGCACGCAACACGCCGACCAGAGCCGCCGCCGCCGGCGACAGGCTGCGGTTGCGCGCTGTCACCAGCCCGATGGAGCGCTCCGTCACCGGCGCGGTGAGCAGGCGCTCGACGATGCCGGACTGGCGCACGGTGCCGGCCGCGATCTCCGGCAGGGCGGCAACGCCGAAGCCGCATTCCACCATCGCCGCGATGGTGGCGAGGTGCTCGGCCTCGAACACCGGCTGGAAGCGGATGCGGTTCTGCAGGAAAGCCCATTCGGCATACTGGCGCACGCTGCTGGGGTGCGTCATCGAAACGTGTTCGGCGCTGACGGTGTCGGCCCACCGCAGCGGCCCCTTGCCCTGCGCCAGCGGGTGCTCGCTGGGAATCAGCAGCACGAAGCGGTCCGACATCATGGGGTCGTAGTGCAGGTCGGCCTGCTGCGGATCGGCTGCGGTCAGCGCGAAATCCACCTCGCCGGCGCGCACCAGGTCGAAAGCGGGGCCGGAGAGCGTGTCGTAGACCTTCAGCGTGACCTTGGGGTGGTCCCGGCGATAGGCCATCAGCACGCGCGGCAGCAAACGGGCGGCCAGCGACGGCAGGGCGGCCACGGCAACCTGGCCGCGTTCGGCGCTGGCAATGCCGCTGACCGCATCGATGGCATCGCGGAAGGCCGCCTGCAGGATCGCCGCCTGCTGCATGAAGACCTCACCCGCCGCGGTCAGCCGCACGGTGCGCGTGGTGCGGTCGAACAGCCGCACGCCCAGGGAATCCTCGATGCGCAGGACCTGGGTCGAAAGCGCCGACTGCGACAAGTGCAACTGCCCCGCCGCCTGGCGGAAGTTAAGGGTCCGGCCAAGCACCAACGTGGTCTCGACATCGCGCATCGACAGGTTGATTTTCATGGGATTGATCTCGTTTGACGATCATTTTATCCGGAAAATCTGATTCATCAATCAAAGCGGCTTGTCTACACTGGCGCTCAATCCTGCTAAACCGGGGCCGTGAGGCACCGAAAAGTGGTGTTTTAGCCATATTTGCATGGCAAACGTGGTCACGCCGCCCCAACGACAACGCCTGACAGTACAAAGGAACACCATGCCCGAAGCTCCCGCAACCTTTCCGCTAGCCGCTCCCGGCGCCACCCACGCCGTGGTGGTGGGCGGCGGCACCATGGGCGCCGACGTGGCCGTGGTGCTCGCCCGCGCACACTGCCGCACCACGGTGGTGGAGCCCGAGGCGCAGCGCGCCGCCGCGGTGGCGGCAAAGGTCGCCGCCAATCTCGCGGCGATAGGGCCGGCAGCCGAAGCCGGCCTGGCCGGGCTGACCGTGGCCCCATCGCTCGAAGCCGTCGACTGGAGCACTGTGGACCTGGTGATCGAATGCATCCCCGAGCGGCTCGACATCAAGCGCGCCCTGTTCGCCGACCTGGTACAGCGCGCGCGCCCCGACGCCATTCTCGCCAGCAACAGTTCCAGTTTCCCGATCAGCGCCATCGGCGAAGGCCTGCCCACCCGCGAGCGCATGTTCGGGTTGCATTTCTTCATGCCGGCACACCTGGTTCCGCTGGTGGAGGTCGTGCTGGGAGAGGGCAGTGCCGAGGCTGGCGCGGACGCCCTGATCGCCTTCATGCGCCGTTGCGGCATGGTGCCGGTCAAGGTGAAGAAAGACCTGCCCGGTTTCCTCGCCAACCGCCTGCAGCACGCCTTGTCGCGCGAAGCCTTCGATCTGATCGACCGCGGCATCGCTTCGCCCGAGGATGTGGACGCGGCGGTGCGCTTCGGCTTTGGCTTCCGCTTCCTGGCCGCAGGGCCGGTCATGCAGCGCGACCATGCCGGCATCGACGTGCACGAGGCGGCCGGCGCTACCATATATCCCACCTTCAATAACTCGGCGGTGCCGGCCCGGTGCCTGACCGAGCGCGCGGCGGACGGCCGCCACGGCATGAAGAGCGGCGAAGGGTTTTACCAGTGGACGCCCGAGACCATCGCGGCCGAACGTGAGCGCTATGATCGGCTGTTGCGCGCAGGGCTGGACCTGATCGCGCCGGAACTGCCCAAGATCCAACCCTGAACGTTTCAGTATCCGCCCGAGGCCTGCCGGGCGACCCCGGACCCACCGACACCGAGTGCAATATGAGTGAACACACCTTGCTGGCGGATTCGCCGCTGATCATTACCGTGGCGCCCAATGGCGCCTACAAGACCGCCGCCGACCACCAGGCCGTGCCGATGACCGCGGCGGCGCTGGCGGCCGAGGCACGGGCTTGCCTCGAAGCCGGCGCGGCCATGATGCACATGCACGTGCGCCAGCCCGACGGGCGCCACTCCCTCGATGCGCAGATCTATCGCGAAGCGCTTGCCGCCGTGAAGCGGGAGGTCGGCGATCAACTGCTGGTGCAGGTGACCAGCGAAGCCGCCGGCATCTACCGCGCCGCGGAACAGATCGCGATGGTGCGCGAACTTCGTCCCGAGGCGGTTTCCATCGGCTTGCGCGAAATCGCGGTGCCGGATATCTCCGAGGCGGAACTGGCCGATTTCCTGGGCTGGCTGGCGCGGGAGCGGGTGATGGCGCAGATTATCCTGTACGACGCGGCCGACGTGGCGCGCTGGCAAGCGCTGCGCGCGCGTGGCCTGGTGCCGCCGGGGGCATGGTCGGTGCTGTTTGTGCTGGGCCGGTATTCGGCGGGGCAGGTTTCGTCACCGCGCGACCTGCTGCCGTTCCTGCAGGCCTTCGACGGCACGCTGCCGTGGGCGATCTGCGCCTTCGGGCGCGAGGAGAATGCCTGCGTGACCACGGCCGCCGCCTTTGGCGGGCATGTGCGGGTGGGCTTCGAGAACAACCTGAAGCTGCGCGACGGCAGCACCGCGCCAGGCAACGCGGCGCTTGTCGGGCAGGCGGCGGAGGGAGCGCGGACGCTGGGCCGCCCGCTAGCCACGGCCGCGCAGGCCAGGCATATCTACAGCGAGATCCGCTGAATCCCGGCGTTCAGCGAGGGGGCTCATGCGCCGTCGCTGAACTTGTCGCGCGTGCCGTTGCGGGCGCCGTCGGTGAAGGGGTCGCGCGCGCCGTTGTGCGCCCCATCGGTGAACGGGTCGCGCGCACCGAGCTTGCTGGCGCCCTGCGTATAGATATCCCGGGCCTGGCCGGTGGCGGCACCGTCAAGGTACGGGTCCACACTGCGCGAGGCGGCGCTGGCGAGGCCGGCGGCACCGGCCAGCGTGGTGGCAATGGCAGTGGCCAGCAGGGCTTGCTTGAGAGTACGCATTCTTTTTCTCCGAGGATTCAAGGGGGCGGCGACCGGCATGGATCGACCGTGCTGACAGTCTAAAAAGCATGCGCCCACGGCAACATGACTGGTACATGACAATGCTGTCATGCATCTCCCCGGCCGCCTGGCCGGGCAGCCAGATTCCCAACCACTGCCCGCGCTATGCCGTGCGGTTGCTGGCCCGGCCTTCCGATTTCTCCAAATTCGTGCAATTACGCGCAATGCCCGTCAGGACATCCAAAATATTGCGAAATCGCGCCGCATCTCCAATCATGTAAAGCAACGCTGCGCGCTGCCGCAGCCTGTCAAACGTGTCTTGAATGTGTCAAAAATCTCATTAATTCTTAAAAAATGACGTAAGCGCGCAATATCCGGCTATGCTTGCCGATTGTCGGGAACGCAGCACACCGGACGGGCGCCAAGGAGGCGGCCGGGAGGCTGGGGCAGGGAACTGACATGGCCGGTTGCCGTGCGTACGGGCACCATGGCCGCTAATAACATAAGGCCTCAACGGCCATGGAACATGACGCTTTACCAGATCAAACCGAAATTCCAGGCACTTCTGCGACCGTGGGTGAAGCGCCTCGCCGCGCGCGGCGTGACCGCCAACCAGGTGACGCTCGCCGCCGCCGCGGGCTCATTGGTCATTGGCGCCCTGGTGGCCGCGCTGGCCTGGCTGCCCGCAGTCTTCCTGCTGATGCCAGTCTGGCTGTTCGTGCGCATGGCCCTTAACGCCGTCGACGGCATGCTGGCGCGCGAACATGGCCAGCAAAGCGTGCTTGGCGCCTATCTCAACGAACTGGGCGACATCGTCTCCGATCTTGCGCTGATCCTGCCATTTGCCCTGGTTTCGCCTTTCGGCGCGGGGGAGGTCATGGTCTTCGCCGTCCTGGCCGTGATCGTCGAGTGCGCCGGCCTGATCGGGCCGCTGGCCGGCGCCAGCCGGCGCTATGACGGCCCGCTTGGCAAGAGCGACCGGGCCCTGGTGCTGGGCGCGCTGGGCTTGTGGGTCGGGCTCGGCCTGAGCCTCGCATATGCCGCGCACTGGTTGTGGGTACTGTTGTCGCTGCTGTCGCTGCTTACCATCGCCAACCGGGTGCGCCGCGGCGTGGCCGAGGCGGAACAGCTACGCCAGGCACGTGCACAGGCGGCACCGCGCGCCTGATCCTCTTCCCAACCCGTGGAGTGATACTACGTGGATAGTCAACCCAGCCGTACCCCCGTCGAGGCGCAGTTCGAAACCCACGATGGCCAGTCGCTGTTCTACCGGCATTGGCCAGCCGCGGACAATGCACCGCAGGGCGCCGTCGTGCTGTTCCACCGCGGACATGAGCATTCGGGCCGTATCGCCCACCTGGTGGATGAACTGGGCTTGCCCGGCCACGCATTCTTCGCCTGGGACGCGCGCGGCCATGGACGTTCGCCCGGCGAGCGCGGCTATAGCCCCAGCCTGGCCACGTCCGTGCGCGATATCCAGACCTTTGTCGACCATATCGCGGCGGTCCATGGCATCCCGGTGGAACGCATCGCGGTGGTAGCCCAGAGCGTGGGCGCGGTACTGGCTTCCACCTGGGTGCATGACTATGCGCCGCGGATTCGCTGCCTGGTGCTTGCCTCGCCAGCGTTCAAGGTCAAGCTTTACGTGCCGTTCGCGCGGTCAGGCCTGAAGCTCATGCACAAGCTGCGTGGCAAGTTCTTCGTCAACAGCTACGTCAAGGCGAAGTTCCTGACGCATGACCCGGAACGCATTGCCAGTTACCAGCAAGATCCGCTGATTACGCGTCCGATCGCCGTCAATATCCTGCTGGATCTCTACGAGACGGCCGATCGCATCGTGGCCGATGCGGCCGCCATCACGGTGCCCACGCAATTGCTGATCTCCGGCGCCGACTGGGTGGTGCACCGCGCGCCGCAGGACGCGTTTTACGAGCGCCTCGGTTCCAGAGTCAAGGAGCGCATCGTGCTGGACGGTTTCTACCACGACACCCTCGGCGAGCGCGATCGCGCGCAGGCTGTGGCGGCGGCGCGGGGCTTTATCGTGCGCGAGTTCGAATCGCCATCGCCGCCTGTCACGCTGCTCGACGCCGACCGCAGCGGTCCTTTCAAGGAAGAGTCAGACCGGCTGGCGCGCCCGCTGTCCGCGGCCAGCCCGGCCGGCATCTACTGGGCCTTGACGCGGGCTGGCCTGAAATTCGGCGGCCTGCTGTCCGACGGCGTGCGGCTCGGGCACCAGACCGGATTCGATTCGGGCTCCACGCTGGATTACGTTTACTGCAATCAGGCGCAAGGGCGGTTTGGCGTCGGTCCGGTGATCGACCGCAACTACCTGGACGCCATCGGCTGGCGGGGGATTCGCCAGCGCAAGGTGAATATCGAGGAACTGCTGGGCATGGCCATCGGCAGCCTGCGCGCCGCCGGCGCGCCGGTGCGCATCGTCGATATCGCCGCGGGCCACGGCCGCTACGTGCTGGAGGCGCTGGCCGCCAAGGGCTTCAATGGCACTGTTGCGCAACAGGTGCAAAGCATTCTGCTGCGCGACTACAGTGATATCAATGTCATGCAGGGGCGCGCGCTGATCCGCAGCAAGGGGCTTTCCGATATCGCCCGCTTCGAGAAGGGCGACGCCTTCGACGGCGACGATCTCGCGGCGCTCGACCCGGCTCCCACGCTGGCCATTGTCTCCGGCCTCTATGAACTGTTCGGCGACAACGCCATGGTGGCGCGTTCGCTGGGCGGACTGTCGCGCGCGGTGCGCCCCGGCGGCTATCTGGTCTATACCGGCCAGCCCTGGCACCCGCAGCTGGAATTCATCGCGCGCGCGCTCACCAGCCACCGTGCCGGCTCCGCGTGGGTGATGCGGCGCCGCTCGCAGGCGGAGATGGATGAGCTGGTCCGGCAGGCGGGTTTCGAGAAGGTCGCGCAGCGTATCGATCCGTGGGGCATCTTCACGGTCAGCCTGGCGCGCAGGACGGCATGATGCTGCGCCAGCAGGGCGAGGACAGGGCGGGAAGGGGCGCTGCCGTGGCGCCTGCCGAGGCTCGTCCATGGGGCCTGGCGCTGGTCCTGCTGGCCGGCATGGGGGCCTTGTTCTTTTCCTCGTATGGTCTGGCCAACTGGCTGGCGAGCCAGCGCGCCGAAGTCCCGTTCTTTTACTTTGAATGGGAGCGGCGCATACCTTTCGTGCCCTGGAGCATCATGCCGTACTGGTCCATCGACCTGCTCTACGGCTTGTCGTTCTTCCTGTGGCGCACGCGTGCCGAACTGCTCGTGCACGCCAGGCGCCTGCTGGCGGCGCAAGTGATCTCGGTGGCGTGTTTCATCGCTTTCCCCTTGCGCTTTGCCTTCGACCGCCCGCAGGCTGACGGCTTGCCCGGTCACCTGTTCACGTTGCTGGGTGGCTTCGACAAGCCGTTCAACCAGGCGCCGTCGCTGCATATCAGCCTGTTGGTGATCCTGTGGGTGGCTTACGCCATCCACGCGCGAGGCGGATGGCGCTGGCTGCTGCACGGCTGGTTCTCCCTGATCGGCGTGTCGGTGCTGACCACATACCAGCACCATGCCATCGACGTGCCTACCGGCTGGCTGGTGGGCTGGTTCTGCGTCTTCCTGTTTCCCTTCGGGCAGGGACGGTGGCGTGGCGGGCAAGCTGCCCGCGCCCGCACGCGGCAGCTTGCCGGGCGCTACGCCGCCGGCGCCCTGGCCGTAGGCGCGGTTGCCTTGGCGCTGTTGCCGGTGTCAGCGCTCGCGGCGTTGCTGCTGGGCTGGCTGGCCCTGTCCCTGGCATGTGTCGCGGCGATATACCGGCAAGGCGAGCCTGGCCTGTTCCAGAAGGGACACGACGGCACGATGCCGATGGCCGCGCACTGGGTGCTGGCGCCTTATCTGCTAGGGGCGCTCGCCAATTCGCGCTGGTGGACCCGCAGCCAGTCCGGCGCCAGCGAAATCGTGCCCGGCCTTTGGGTCGGCCGTTTTCCCGGCGGCGGCGAACTGCGCCGGCTCGGGGCGGATGCCGTGCTGGACCTGACCGCCGAGTTGCCGCGGCTGGCAAGCGCTACCCTGTATCGTTGCGTGCCGGTGCTGGACCTGACCGTGCCGACGCAGGCGCAACTGGATGAAGCGGTGGCCGTGCTCGACGCATGGCATCTCGACGGCCGCAAAGTGCTTGTATGCTGCGCGCTCGGCTACTCGCGCAGCGCCCTGGTGGCAGCCGCCTGGCTGGCAGGCCGTGCCGGCGCGCACGATGCCGGACAGGCGCTGGCGCTGCTGCGCAAGGGCCGGCCGGCCGTGGTGCTGGGCCCGGACAGCGTGGCCGCGCTGTCGCAATTCGTCGGCCGCCGGCAGGCGGCCGCACAGTCTTCAGGGGGAGCAGGCTATGTCGGTCCCGATGCATGATGACGAGGCCCTCGGCGTTGCCGCGCAGCGCTGGGTGGCGCACGCCGCGGTGGGTGGCCTCGACGGCGCGGCACGGCTGCTCTGGGCCGGGCTGGTGCTGGCGCTGATCAACCTGCTGCTGGCCGGCACCTTGTCGCCGGCGGGCCAGGCCTACCTGGTGCTGGGCATCGTGGCGGCCGTGCTCGGCGCCGTGCAGTTGTGGCTGCTGGCGCGGGTGGCAATTGATCACCGGCTGTTCGCGGCGCTTGCCGATATTTCGCAAAGTGCCGGCACGGACGAGATGCTGGGCTCGCTGGACCAGGCGCTCGTGCGGCTGGGCTGGGCCAGGCCCGGGTCCGGCGGGCGCTCCCTGGCGCAGCGCGCTCGCGGCGCATTGCGCTTCCTTCACTGGGCGGGGGCGCTGGCCGCCCTCCAATTACTGGTGGCCTTGCTGCTACTGCTGCTGAGATAACGGAAGATGTGGCTTTCCAAACTGGTGGCACGCGCCATCATCCTGTTCGCGCGCCTGTTGACCGGCATGCAGGCCCGCTGGAACGGCTGCCTGCCCGCCGCGGTGCAGCGCATCTACTTTGCCAACCACAGCAGCCACGGCGATTTCGTGCTGATCTGGGGCTGCCTGCCGCCGGACCTGCGGCCGCTGACGCGGCCGGTGGCGGGCGCGGACTACTGGAACAAATCGGGCTTGCGCCGTTTCATCGGCAAGGATGTGTTCAACGCGCTGCTGATCGACCGCACGCGCAGCGACCCGGGCAGCGACCCGGTGGCACTGATGGAGCAGGCCGTGCGCCGCGGCGACTCGCTGATCCTGTTTCCCGAAGGCACGCGCAATACCACCGACGAGCGGCTCCTGCCCTTCAAGAGCGGCATCTACCACCTGGCGTGCGTTTGCCGGGACGTGGAGCTCGTGCCGGTGTGGATCGATAACCTCAACCGCGTGATGCCCAAGGGCGAGTTCGTGCCGGTGCCGCTGCTGTGCACCGTTACCTTCGGCAAGCCGCTGACCCTTGGCGCGGAAGAAGCCAAGGACGATTTCCTGGCGCGCTGCCGCGCAGGCCTGTTGTCGCTGGCGCCTGCGCTGGACTGAGAATCCATGAACCTTCCTCACCTGACCATGATGCACGAGACCTGGCTGCTGTTCGGCGGGGTGCTGGGCGTGCTTGTGCTGGCCTCCACCGTGACCGCGCTGCTGCGCTGGCGCATCGCCCGGGG
The DNA here is from genome assembly GCF_000611145.1 of Cupriavidus sp. SK-3. Classification (NCBI taxonomy): domain Bacteria; kingdom Pseudomonadati; phylum Pseudomonadota; class Betaproteobacteria; order Burkholderiales; family Burkholderiaceae; genus Cupriavidus; species Cupriavidus sp. SK-3. Next base: position 112,161 of record NZ_JFJV02000075.1, read on the forward strand.
TGGCCCGCATGCGGTGATCGACAATCTGGCCGCCCGGGTATCGGCGTGGTGGTGGATGATCGGCGTGCTCGGGGTGGCGTTCGCCGCGGGGCGGACCGCCATTGTCGTGCTGTTCTATCTGTTGTCGTTCTTCGCCTTGCGCGAGTTCATCACCATCACCACCACCCGGCGCGGCGATCACCGCGCCATCGTCGCCGCCTTCTTCGTCTTCCTGCCGCTGCAGTATGTGCTGGTGTATATCGGCTGGTATGGGCTGTTTTCGATTTTTATCCCGGTCTACGCCTTCCTGATCCTGCCCATCCTCTCGGCGCTGTCGGCGGAGACCACGCGCTTCCTCGAACGCTGCGCGGGAGTGCAGTGGGCAGTGATGATCTGCGTGTTCTGCATCTCGCACGTGCCTGCGTTGCTGACCTTGCCGATTCCCGGCTTCGAGGATCGCAACCTGTTGCTGATCGCCTTCCTGGTGATCGTGGTGCAGGGCAGCGACGTGTTGCAGTACGTGTGGGGCAAGCTGCTCGGCAAGACCAGGATCGCGCCGCTGCTGTCGCCGTCGAAGACGGTGGAAGGCTTTATCGGCGGCGTGGCCAGCGCCACCGCGCTGGGTGCCTCGCTGTGGTGGATCACGCCCTACGGCTCTCCCTGGAAAGCGGGCCTGATCGCGCTGGTGATCGCCTTGATGGGCTTCCTTGGCGGACTGGTGATGTCGGCCATCAAGCGCGACCGCAACATCAAGGACTGGGGCCACATGATCCAGGGCCACGGCGGCATGCTGGACCGGCTGGATTCCGTGGTGTTCGCCGCGCCGATCTTCTTCCACATCACCCGCTACTGGTGGGTGCCCTGAGCGGAGCGTCCGCGCGCCGCTCCGTTCCTGCCCATTGGTCTCATCCTTTCACTTCGCCATTCAGTCCGTCACCTTGAGTTGCCTTGACGGCGTACGGACTCTTTACCGGTACGGCCCCCGAGGGGCCCGGCCGGCAGCCATATCATCATGTCAAGCAAGCGCATCGAGCAAATCGTTATTGTCGGGTTCGGCTGCATCGGCCAGGCCATCCTGCCATTGCTGGCCCATGCCTACCCGGAGGCCGCCGTCACGGTGGTGGACCGGGCGATGGACGCGCAGCGGCTGTCACTCGCCTCGCAATACCGCGCGGCGCCAGTGCATGCCACCGTCACACCCGGGAGCCACACCCGGCTGCTGGGCCCGTTGCTCGGGCCGCAAACCTTCCTGCTCAACCTGGCGCCTGCAGTATGCAGCCGCGATCTGATCGCGCTCGCGCAGGCACACCAGTCGCTTTACCTCGATAGCGGCATCGAGCCCTGGGACTACGAGGACGGTGCGGATGCTTCGCCGCTCAGCAATTACGCCTTGCGCAGCGAAATGCTGGCGTTTGCCCACGGCCGCGAGCGGATGTCCACCGCGCTGGTCGCGCACGGCGCCAACCCCGGCCTGGTCTCCCTGCTGGTCAAGGCCGCCTTGCTGAAACTGGCGCGGCACGCAGGCATCCCCGGTTTGCCCGACGCGCAGCCAGCGGATCGGGCCGGCTGGGCCGGGCTCGCGCGCCGGCTCGATGTGCGCGTGATCCAGGTGGCCGAGTACGACAGCCAGTCCGCGCCGGGCTATCCGGCGCACGGCGAGTTCGCCAACACCTGGTCGGCCGACGGCTTCATCACCGAATGCCTGCAGGACGCCGAACTCGGGTGGGGCAGCCATGAGCCCGCGCTGCCCCCGGAGGGCAGGCGCCACAGCTACGGCAGCGGCGCGGCCATCGTGCTGGACCGGCCCGGCCATCGCACGCGCGTGCGTTCCTGGTCCGCGCTGCATGGGCCGTTCGATGCCTGCCTGATCACGCATAACGAGTCGATCTCGATTGCCGAGTACCTCAGTTGTACCGCGCATGGGCAGCCGCCGTACCGGCCCACCGCCTACTACGCCTATCGGCCCACCCAGGCTACGCTGGCTTCGATGCAGTGGCTGGGCGAGCGCGACGCAGGCCGCATTGCCAGCCACCGTATCCTCAAGGCAGAGATCACGGATGGCGTGGACGAACTCGGCGTGCTGCTGATGAGCGGACGTTACGGCGCGGTGTGGCACGGTTCGCAGCTCGACATACAGCGGGCCCGCGCACTGGCGCCGCACAACTCCGCCACCAGCCTGCAGGTGGCTTCCAGCATCGTCGCCGCGATGCGCTGGGCGCAGGCCAATCCGGCGCGTGGCGTCACCGAGTCCGATGCCATGGATCATGAGGCGGTGCTCGCGCATGCCGCCGGGTGGTGGGCGCCGCTGGTTACCCGCTTTACCGACTGGACGCCCGTGCCGGGCCGCCGCACGCTGGCCTTCGACGAATTCCTCCTTGCCGCGCCCACGCCCCTGGCCGCGGAAATTGCCTTGCCATGAAACGTGTTCCACAGACCCCGCGCGCCGACTGGCCGCAGCAGCTTGAGCGCATCGGCTTTCATTTCCACTCGCTCGATGAACAGAACCTGCCGCGCCAGGTAGACCGCAATACCTTCTTCTACTGGCGCGAGGATGTTGCCTATGAGTTTGAGGCGCAGGAGATCGAGGCGCTGTATGCCGCGGCGCTGGACCTGAACCAGCGCTGCCTGGAGGCCGTGCAGCACGTAATCGACCACGACCTGTTTGCGCGGCTCGCCATTGCCCCGGATTTCGCAGAGCTGATCCGCACCTCCTGGGATCGCGACGAGCCGACGCTGTTTGGCCGCTTCGACATGACCATGGATGCGCTTGGCGTGCCCAAGATGTACGAGTTCAACGCCGATACGCCCACCTCGCTGATCGAGTCGAGCCTGGCGCAGTGGTTCTGGAAGGAGGCGGTGCGGCCGGATGCCGACCAGTTCAACAGCCTGCACGAAGCGCTGGTGTCGCGCTGGCAATGGCTGCGCCGCCATTACCGCGACGCCACGGTATTGCACTTCGCCTGCATGTATGACAGCCAGGAAGATGTCTGCAATGTGGAGTACCTGATGGATACGGCGCTGCAGGCGGGCTGGTCGGTCAAGATGACCGAACTGGCGGAGGTTGGCTCCGATGGACGCGGCGGGTTCTTCGACGGCGACGACCGGCCGATGGAACTGGTGTTCAAGCTTTATCCGTGGGAATGGATGGCCACTTCCGATTACCGTGCCGAACTGGCGGGCAGCGCGGTGCGCTGGGTCGAGCCGCCATGGAAGGCAGTGCTGTCCAACAAGGCCATCCTGCCGATCCTGTGGGACTTGTTCCCCGGCCATCCCAATTTGCTGGAGGCTTCGTTCAGCGAAGGCACCTTTGCCGGGCGCTCATACGCGAGGAAGCCCTTCCTGTCGCGTGAGGGCGAAAGCGTGTCGCTGGTGACGCCGCAGGGCCGCTTCGAGAATCCCGGCGAGTACGGCGAGGAAGGCTTCATCTACCAGGCCTACGCGCCCGCGCAGCGCTTTGACGAACGTTACACCACGCTCGGCGTATGGCTTGTGGATGACGTGCCCGCCGGCCTGTGCGTGCGCGAGGAACTGGGTCCGATCGCGAAGAACACCAGCTTCTTCGTCCCGCATTATTTTCAGCAATCGTAAGCCCGGAGAAAGACAGAGCGATGGCCAGGAAGAAAGGCAAGAAGGGCGGCCAGCCGTCAAAATACGGCAGCCCGTACCAGCGGCGGGCAAGCGGCTCCAGCCAGTCGGCGTGGTCCGTCCCCCGTGACCAGCGCAAATCCCGCTCGCCGGCCCTGTGGCTGATCGGCGCCTGCGCGCTGGCCGCCGGCGTGGCGGCCATCGGCTCATGCAGCGACGACGGCGACGATGAAGCCGTGACAGTGCGGCGCGCCAGCTACGCATCGCAGGCCGACTGCGAAACCGACTGGAACGCACCCGAGGATTGCGAGAGCGTGCCGCTCGACGACATCTACGCCTCCAGCCTTGCGGATACAGCCGGCAGCAACGCCGGCGGTGGCAGTGGGAGCAGCGGCGGCGGCCATGGCGGTGGCTATTATGGTGGGTATCATGGCGGCACCGTGGCCCGCTGGTACGGGCCGTACTACACCCAGTCGGGTACGGTCTACCATCCCGACGGCACACAGACCCGGCGCGATATGTCGGGCGGCGCCGCGCGTCCGATGGGCGTGTATGACGGTAGCGGTAATCTCTCCCGCGTCGCCGAGGCGACCGGCACGCCGCATGCGACGATGGTGGAGGAGGCCACGCTGCGCCGGAGCAGCCTCGGACGCGGTGTGGCCGGCGGCATCTCGATGCGATCGGCCGCCGTCAGCCGCGCGCCGGTATCCTCGCGCGGCGGCTTTACCAGCCGCTTTGGCGGGTCCGGCCGCTCAGGTGGCGGTTGAGGTGGCGCACCGCGCGATTCAGTTTCTTGCCTAGCTACACGAATTGACCTATCCGGCCTGCCGCGTCCGACCCAGGCGGCCGGTCCGAAATAACCAGGAGTCCAGATGACATTCCCGCTGCAGCCGGTTTACGCCTACCTGATTTATATTCTCGCCAGTTTCGCCATGCTGGGATTGTTCCTGCTGGTGTATACGCGCATTACGCCGCACCGAGAGTTCGAGTTGATCCGCCAGGGCAATGTGGCGGCAGCCTTATCGTTGGGCGGTGCGGTATTAGGGTTTTCTCTGACGTTGTCGGCCAGCATCCAGCACAATACCGCCTTCTCGATGTTTGTGCTTTGGGGGTTCGGTGCCTTCGTGGTGCAGGTGCTGGCTTATGTGCTTGTGGCGCGGGCGCTGCACGGCGTCAGCGAACAAATTACCGCGGATAACCGCGGCATGGGCGCATTGATGGGCGTCGTGTCGCTGTCCGCAGGCATCGTCAATGCAGCTTGCCTGGCATAAGAGCCTGGCCGCAATAGGGATATCGCTTGGGAAATGTCTGAGCCAGCATGGGCGCAAGACCCTGTAAAATCGCTCCTCACTGGTGGCTTGACCCGCCTGATTATCCCCCTTCCTCCGCTTTGCCGGCCATCCGCCGCCGGCAAAGTCAATTACGAAAGTCATGTCAGAGTCTGATGAAGCCAAAATAGCCGCGGCGACGTGGGTCCGTGAGCAGATGGACCGCCACGGCCTCACGCTCGACGATTTACTTGAAGCGGGCTGTTTTGCTGCACCCCCGGCGCCTGCCCAAGTGACACCGGCGACAACAGTTGCCGCTCCCGCGCCGGCAACAGGGGCGGAAATTCCCGCACGGCCGCTCTACCGCAATGCCATGGGGCAGAGCTGGGACGGAACCGGCGAGCGTCCGGAATGGCTGCAGCGCGCGGTCAATGCCGGACAGACGATCGACTTTTTCCGCGTCGGCTAACGCCCTCCGGGCAGCGCCCTGGCTTCAGCCTGCCAGGTGCGCCTCACTGCGCCGGCGGCTGCACCACAAGCGTGGTTATCGTCAGCACGCCGTTGGCGCGGGCCACGATGAACTTCACCCGGTCGCCTTCCTTGACCTGCCCCAGCAGGGCGGGGTCTTGCACGCGGAAGATCATGGTCATGGCACCCATATCCAGGTTGGCGATAGGGCCATGCCGGATGGTGAGCTTGCCGGCAGCGGCATCCACCTTGCGGATTTCGCCATCGGTCATGGGCGCAGCCTCCGCCTGGACCGCGCCGGGAGCCCCGGGAGCATTCCCGGTGTCCGCGGGGTTGGCAGTATTGCCAGTATCGGTGGCGGCGCGGGCCGGCAGGATGGTGGCGGCCGCCAGCAGGGGCAGCAGCGCGAGCAGGATCTTGCGGATTTTCATGGGGATGCCTTCCTGATTGCCTGGTATTCGATACATCGATCTTTAGCGCACGCTGACCTGTCCCCGCATGCCGGCGTCATAGTGGCCGGGCAGCAGGCAGCCAAAGGCGACGCGGCCGCCGCGCGTGAAACGCCACAGCATTTCTCCGCTCTGTCCGGCTTCCAGCGTGACGGCATTGGGGTCGGCGTGTTCCATCCCGGGCATTTTCAGCATGTCGGCATAGTGGGCTTGCAGGTCGGCCTCGCTGCCGAGCACCATCTCGTGCCGTAGCTTGCCGGCGTTGCGGACGACGAAGCGGATCGTTTCGCCGGCCTGCACGGTGATGTCCGACGGGCTGAAGCGCATGTTGTCGGTCATGTCGACCTTGATGGTGCGGTTCACGCTGGCTGCATCGCCAGGCTCGCCGATGGCGCTGGGGCCATCGCCATGATGGCTGCCGTGGTTGCCCGCGGCGAGGGCGCTGGCGCACACAAGTGCGATGGACAGGGCGCTGGCGGCGGCCGCGGCACGGGATTGCATTTTGCGCATCTTTTCTTTCCTTGATCGGGTTGACATGCTCATTGGTGCGATGAATGGCTTGCGCCGGGCGTGCCGGCGTACTCGAAGGCAACCGTGCCTTTCGGGTGGCGGTACCAGCCGGGGTCCCGGTAGTCGTTGCGGCCAAGGCCGGCGCGCACCTTGAGCACGCTGAACATGCCGCCCATCTCGATCGGCCCGAATGGTCCCTGCCCGGTCATCATCGGCAGCGTGTTGTCGGGCAGCGGCATTTCCATGCCGCCCATATCCGCCATGCCGGCCTCGCCCATCGCCATGTAGTCGGGCACCAGCGCATTCATGCGCTTGGCCAGGTCCTTTTGCTTGACGCCGATCATGGTCGGCATCTGGTGGCCCATGGCGTTCATGGTGTGGTGCGACTTGTGGCAGTGGAATGCCCAGTCGCCCGGGTTGTCGGCGACGAACTCGATCGCGCGCATCTGCCCCACCGCTACGTCGGTGGTGACTTCCGGCCAGCGCGCGGACGGTGGTACCCAGCCGCCGTCGGTGCCGCTCACCTCGAAGCGGTGCCCGTGCAGGTGGATCGGGTGGTTGGTCATGGTGAGATTGCCAAAGCGGATGCGCACGCGATCGCCCAGGCGCACCGGCAGGCTGTCGATGCCGGGGAACACGCGGCTGTTCCAGGTCCACATATTGAAGTCCGTCATCTCGGCCACGCGCGGTGTATAGGATCCGGGATCGATGTCGTAGGCCGAGATCAGGAAGACGAAGTCCCGGTCGACCCGCATCTGCGCGGGATCCTTCGGGTGCACCACCAGGAAGCCCATCATGCCCATCGCCATCTGCACCATTTCATCCGAATGCGGGTGGTACATGAAGGTGCCGGCGTGCTTCATCTCGAACTCGTAGACAAAGGTCTTGCCGGGTGGGATATGCGGCTGAGACAAGCCGCCCACGCCGTCCATGCCGGCGGGCAGGATGATTCCGTGCCAATGCACGGTCGTGTGTTCAGGCAGCTTGTTGGTGACGAAGATGCGCACTTTGTCGCCTTCGACGCACTCGATGGTGGGGCCGGGGCTCTGGCCGTTGTAGCCCCACAGGTGGGCTTTCATGCCGGGCGCGAATTCGCGCTCGACGGGTTCCGCTACCAGGTGGAACTCTTTCCAGCCTTGGCGCATCCGCCACGGCAGGGTCCAGCCATTGAGCGTGACCACCGGGTTGTACGGACGGCCGGTGGCGGGCGCCAGCGGCGGCTGGGTGGCGGCGCTGGCTTGCAGCGCGGCTTCGGGCAGCACCGCGGCGCCGGCACGCGTCACCAGCGCCGCGCCGAGCATCGTGGCGCCGGAGCCATGCAGGAATTGTCTACGGGTAACCATGGTCATTGTCCTTTGGGCGAGGCCGGAAATGCCGGGCTTGCGGGGGCCGGGGGCGCATTGGAGGAAGAGGGCGATGCGGGCGGCGGCCAGGCGCCAGCTTCCGGCAGCCGTCCGCCGAGCGCGCCCTGGAGTTCGGTTTCGGCCACCCAGTACTCGCGCAGCGCGTCGAGATAGCCATTCACCGCGCCCACCTGCTCGCGTGCATCGGCCAGCAGTTCGAATACGCTGACCAGCATGCCGTTGTAGCGCAGCAAGCCCTCGTCGGAGATGCGCTTGCGCAGCGGCACCACTTCGTCGCGGTAGTGCCGCGCGATGTCATAGCGCGCCTGGTAGCCGGCATAGCTCTCGCGGACTTCCGAGCGGGCATTGATGGCGCTCTCCGCCAGCCGGCTGGCGGCTTGCATATAGACCGCTTCGGCGCGGGCCACGCGGGCGCCGCCCCAGTCGAACAGCGGGATCTCGATATCGATGCTGTAACCCGTTTCGCGCGGCTTGGCGGTCTCCGAGTTGCTCAGGTAGCTCACGTCGAGCACGCTGATAAAGCGCGTCGCCCTGGTCAGGCCAAGCGAGCGTGCCAGGCTGTCCAGCTGCAACCGGCCGGCTTGCAGGTCAAGCCGGCTGGCAATGGCATAGCCCTCCAGGTCGGCCAGTGCGGGCCTGGCTTTCGGCAGGTCCGGCAAGCGCTCGGGGAGCCGGTATTGCGCGCCGGTACCCCACAGGCCGAGGCGGCGCGTCAGTTGTTCGCGCGCCGCCAGGGCTTGCTGGCGTGCACGCGCGAGTTGGGTGGCTGCGTCGGCATAGAAGGCTTGCTCGCGCGCGTGATCGAGCGCGCTGACGTTACCCGCCCGCGCGAGGTCGCGAGCGAACAGCGCGCCCGTCTCGGCGGCATTCTTCACCTGCTCGGCATAGCGTGCCGATTGTTCCGCGGCGACCGCATTGACGAAGGCCTTGCGCGTCTCCAGCGCTTGCCGCAGCAAGGTGTCGGCCACGGCAAGCCGGGTTTGGGCAAAGCGGTCCTGCTCGATGCGGGCCGCCAGCGGCAGCACCAGCAGGTTCATCAGGCCGACCGAGATGGCGCGGTCGATCTTCAGGTCGTCGCCCTGGCGCTTGCGGCTGAAGGAAAAACCAGGGTTGGGCAGGCGCGTGGCCTGCACGTATTCGGCCTCGGATATACCGAGTTCGGCAAAGGCCGCCTGCAAGCCGGCGTTGTTGAGCAGTGCGATCTGTACCGCGCTGTCGGCATCGAGCGGCTGCGCCAGCAAGGCCTGGGTACGCTCGAAGACGGCGGCGCGATCCTCATCGGAGCGCACCCAGAGGGCGTCCTTGCCAAGGCGTTCGCGCGCGGCGGTGGCCGCGGTGCCAAAGCCGCCATCAGGAGAAAATCCAGCGCAGCCGGCCAGCAGCAGGGCGCAAGCCGCTGCCGCCAGCCCGGGCCGGAATGGCAATCGGAGAGACATGCGGCGTCCTTAGTGGCGATGGCCGTGGCTGGCGCCCGCCTGGACAGGCGTGGCAGGCTTGCCGGCGGGCATCGGCGCGCCGGCGCTTGGCGTGTCCTTGCTTGCAGGGGGCGTGACCTGGGCATTGGACTCCCGCCATGGGGCGATCGCCTGGGCCTGGAACGGCACGTAGCCGGCGAGCACGTTCAGTGCCGGCAAGGGCGGCACGGATGCGCCGGGGTCGAGCGGATTGGCGGCAGGTGCGCTGGACTGGGCCGACGACAAGGCCGGCCCGAGCAGCAGGCAAGCCGCCGCGAAAATGCGGACGAAATGCATGACAACCTCAGTGTTCGTGGGGGGCGCGGTTAGCGGCGCGGGGCAAAACGAACGGGGGATGAGCGTGCGCTGGGCGCACCTCGGGTGTCAGCAGCGTGCGGCGGGCGGGCGGTACGAGGGAGAGGGAAGGAAGCCGGTGTAGGCGGCCAGGGCGGCTGCCGGTGCGGCATGGCCGTGGCTGGCCAGGGCGAGTTCAGGCAGGATCGTGGGCATGACCGCCCCGAGCGCACAGGCGGCACAGGCGCTGCAGGCCCCACCGGCGCCGTGGCTGGCGTGATGATCCTGGTGGTCCTGCTGGCTGGATTGGTCGGCGATGTCTGTCACGTCGGCCTGGTCATGCGCCGGGTCCACGGCGTCATGGCAATGCGCGCTGGCATGGCTGCCAAGCGCATCCTCCGCCTGCGATTTCATTGCCGCATGACGTAACATCATCGATGTCATGGCAGGCGAATCGGCCGGCAGCCCGTGGGACGCCTGCACCGACTGCGCCGCGCTGCAGACCATCATGACTGCCGCCGCGACACCCTGTGCGGGCAGCGCGATCATGGCGAGACATAGCAGGAAGGAGCTCAGGAGACGTTTCATCGGGGCAGGAAAATGGCAGCCGTCATTGTACCTGCACTGAAAGGTGCGAAAGCGTGACGCGAACATGACAAACCTGTCATCTTCTGCCGCGGCGGGTTTTCCTCGTATAGCGTGTCGGTCTTGCCGGGCCGACCACTAACCGGCGGATGGCCGGCAGATGGCTCGGAGTGAATGGAAATGCGCATATTGATTGTTGAAGACGAACCCAAGGCAGGCGACTACCTGCGCAAGGGCCTGACTGAATCCGGTTTCGTGGTGGACCTGGCACGCGACGGCGTGGACGGGCTTGCCCATGCGCGCGGCCAGGAATACGACCTGATCGTGCTGGATGTGATGTTGCCGGGCATGGATGGCTGGCAGGTGCTCCAGGAACTGCGGCGCGAGCGCGATACGCCTGTCTTGTTCCTGACCGCGCGCGACGAGCTCTCGGACCGGCTCAAGGGCCTGGAGCTGGGTGCCGACGACTATATGGTCAAGCCCTTCGCTTTTGCCGAACTGGTCATGCGCATCCGTACCATCCTGCGGCGCGGCCCCTTGCGTGAAAGCGAGCTGATCGAAGTGGCGGACCTGCAGATCGACACCGTCAAGCGGCGTGTCACCCGCGACGGGCAGAAGCTCGAGCTGACCTCCAAGGAGTTTGCGCTGCTGCAACTGCTGGCGCGCCGCAGCGGCGAAGTGCTGTCGCGTTCGCTGATCGCCTCGCACGTATGGGACATGAATTTCGACAGCAATACCAATGTAGTCGATGTTTCCATCCGCCGGCTGCGCGCCAAGGTGGACGATCCCTTCCCCCGCAAGCTGATCCACACCCGCAGGGGCATGGGCTACGTACTGGAAGAGGAGGCCTTGTGAGCCGGGCGATGTCAGGGGCCGCCTCTTGATCCGCGCCGTACTGCGCCTGCCGGCATCGCTCACGGCACGGCTTGCGTTGGCCTATGGCGCCGCCACTGTGGCCATCCTGGTGGCCGTAGGCACTTACCTGGCGAGCGCGCTTGCCGCCCAGTTGCAGGATCGCGACGAAAGCGAACTGGTCAGCGAAGTCCTGCTGGTGCGCCACCTGCTGCGCGAAGTCAGTTCGGAGGAGGAGATCCGGGCCGACACACATCGCTTTGCCGATCTCGCGCTGGGCCATGAAGGCCTGATCCTGCTGGTACGCGGCAGCGAGGGCACACCGCTGGTGAGCCTCAATCCGCGCCATGAACCGGTGCCGGTGTTGCCCGTGCTGCCTGCCGAGACGCACCCCGACAAATCGCGGCTGCACACCTGGTACCCGCGCAACGGCGTTGCTTCGCGCGGCATCTCCGCGCTTGGGCAACTGGGCGATTCCGATCGCGCGGTCGAGATCGTGGTGCTGCGCGACGCAGGGTACCGCGTCGCGCTGATGAAGGCATACCAGACCCAGATGCTCTGGGCCACGCTGTGCGGCGCGGCGGTGGCGGCCGGGTTGGGCTACCTGCTGGCCAGGCGCGGCTTGCGTCCGCTCAGGCGCATGGCCGAGGACGCCTCGGCCGTCACCATGAGCCGGCTTGCCACGCGCCTCGATGCCGGGCAGGCGCCCACCGAACTGCGCGCGCTGGTGGCTGCGCTTAACGACATGCTGGCGCGCCTGGAGGATGGCTTTCGCCGGCTCTCCGAATTCTCGGCCGACCTCGCGCATGATTTCCGCACCCCCATCAGCAACCTGATCGGGCAGACCCAGGTCACGCTCGGCCAGAGCCGCCCGGTGCAGGAGTACGAAAACCTGCTGGAGTCCAACCTGGAGGAATACGAGCGCCTGGCCCGCATGATCGAGAACATGCTGTTTCTCGCGCGTGCCGACCATGCGCAGGTGGCCATGAAGGTGCGCGAGCTGGACGCGAGGGCGGAGCTGGACAAGGTGGCCGAGTATTACGAGGCCGTTGCCGCGGACCGCGATATCAAGGTGCAACTGGCGGGGCAGGGCAGCGTGCATGCCGACCAGACCTTGCTGCGGCGCGCGGTGACCAACCTCGTCGACAACGCCCTGCGCCATGCCCCCGCCGGCAGCGCCGTGGACATCCGGGTGGTGGCGGACGTCCATGCCACCAGGATCCGGGTGGGCAACGGCGGTGGCGGGATCGCACCGGAGGCGCTGCCGCATGTATTCGGGCGCTTCTACCGGGGAGATCCGGCGCGCAGCAATTCGGCGGCCTCCACCGGGCTCGGGCTGGCCATCGTCGACACCATCATGCGCCTGCATGGCGGCAGCGTCAGCCTGCGCAGCCTGCCTGGCGAGACGGTGGCGGAGCTGACGTTTCCGCTGATGCCTCAGGCGACCGGCGCGCGGCCGGCCAAGGTTTGAAGGTTAAGGGACGAAGCGCAGGGGAGCCGCTTGTGCGGAGCCACGTCGACGGTTCTTCCCTGACAGGCCAGGCCGCGCCCAGGGCGGGGTCATCAGACCTCGACCACGCAGGCCCGTTTGAAGGGGCCCGCGTGAACTTCCCCGGGTCTTAGCCGTTGGGCAACGCTGGCGCCGGATCCGCACCGGCCAGGCGTTCGTTGCCGGATTCGCGCACCTGGCCAGCCTCATCCTCATCCCGCCGATGGGCCAGCCGGTAGAGCACCGGCAGCACCAGCAAGGTCAGCGCGGTGGAAGACAGGATGCCGCCGATCACCACCGTGGCGAGCGGGCGCTGCACTTCGGCTCCGGTCCCGGTGGCGATCGCCATCGGGATAAAGCCCAGCGATGCCACCAGCGCCGTCATCAATACCGGGCGCAGCCGGGTCAGCGCGCCAGTGTGGATGGCTTCATCCAGCGGCTTGCCTTCTTCGCGCAGGCTGCGGATGAAGGACAGCATGACCAGCCCGTTGAGCACCGCCACGCCGGACAGGGCGATAAATCCCACCGCCGCCGAGATCGACAGCGGAATGCCCCGCAGCCACAGCGCCAGAATGCCGCCGGTGAGCGCAAAGGGGATGCCGGTAAAGACCAGCAGGCCATCGCGCATATTGCCGAACATGGCAAACAGCAGTACGAACACCATCAGCAATGCCACCGGCACCACGATTTGCAGCCGCGTGGTGGCGGATTGCAATTGCTCGAAGGTGCCGCCCCAGGTGACCCAGTAGCCGGCGGGGATCTTGACCTGGCGATCGAGCATGGCCATGGCATCCGGCACGAAGGTGCCTACGTCACGCCCGCGCACATTGGCGCTGACCACGATGCGGCGCTTGCCGTTCTCGCGCGAGACCTGGTTGGGCCCGGGGGCGAGGGTGAGCGTTGCCACTTCGCCCAGCGGGATGTAGCTGGCGCTTGCCGTGGTTCCCTTGGGCAGGGGAATCGGCAGGCGCCGCAGCGCTTCCACATCGGCGCGGATGCCTTCCGGCAGGCGCACGCCGATATTGAAGCGGCGGTCACCCTGGAAGAAGATGCCGGCATCGCGCCCGCCGACGGCGATGGCCACCGTGTCCTGCACGTCGGTCATATTAAGTCCGTAGCGGGCCGCGCGGGCACGGTCCACGTCCACCGTGAGCACCGGCAGCCCGCTGGTCTGCTCGACCTTGACTTCGGTCGCGCCGGGGATGGATTGCAGCACGTTGGCGACTTTTTGCGCGGTATCCTCCAGCACGGCGTTGTCGTCGCCGAAGATCTTCACGGCCACGTCGCTGCGCACCCCGGAGATCAGTTCGTTGAACCGCAACTGGATCGGCTGCGAGAATTCGTACTTGTTGCCGGGGATGGTCGCCAGTTCGGCCTCCATCTCCGCCAGCAGTTGCTCGCGCGTCTTGGACGGATCGGGCCACTTTGCCCGCGGCTTGAGCATGATGTAGCCGTCGGACGCATTGGGCGGCATCGGGTCCGAGGCGATCTCGGCGGTGCCGGTGCGGGCGAACACGCGCTCGATCTCGGGGAATTTCTCCTTGAGGCGCGTCTCGATCTGTTGCTGCATCGCGAGGGATTGCGTCAGGCTGGTGCCGGGAATGCGCAGCGCCTGCACGGCGAAATCGCCTTCGTTCAGGTTGGGGATGAACTCGCTGCCCAGGCGCGTCGCCACCAGGCCGCTCAGCAGCACCGCCACGGCGGCAAGGGTCAGCACCACCGGTGTGTTGGCGATGGTCTTGCCGAGCATCGGCGCATAGGCGCGCTTGGCCCACAGCATCAGGCGGTTTTCCTTCTCGGCCACCTTGTCGCCGATAAACAGCGCTACCGCCGCGGGCACAAAGGTCACCGACAGGATCATGGCCCCGATCAGCGCCAGCACCACCGTCATCGCCATCGGGTGGAACATCTTGCCCTCCACGCCGGTCAGCGCAAAGATCGGGATGTAGACGATCATGATGATGAGCTGGCCGAAGATCAGCGGCCGGCGCGCCTCCCTGGCGGCGGCAAAGACTTCGTGGAAGCGTTCGCTGCGGGTGAGCGGGCGGCCGTGCTGTTGCTGGGCATGTGCCAGCCGCCGCACGCAGTTCTCCACGATCACCACCGCGCCGTCGATGATGATGCCGAAGTCCAGCGCGCCCAGGCTCATCAGGTTGGCGCTGATCTTGTAGGTCACCATGCCGGTGAACGTAAACAGCATGGATAGCGGGATCACCAGCGCGGTGATGATGGCGGCGCGCAGGTTGCCGAGGAACAGGAACAGGATCACGATCACCAGGATCGCGCCCTCGACCAGGTTCTTCTTGACGGTGGCGATGGCGCGGTCGACCAGCACGGTGCGGTCGTACACCGTGACGGCCTTGACACCTGCCGGCAGGGAACGGTTGATGGCCGCCATGCGCTGGTCTACCGCTTGCGACACGGCACGGCTGTTCTCGCCGATCAGCATGAAGACGGTGCCCAGCACCACCTCGCGTCCGTTGTCCGTGGCCGCGCCGGTACGCAGTTCACGCCCGATCCCTACCTCGGCCAGGTCGCGGATGCGGATGGGCTGGCCTTGTGCGCTACCGACGATGATCTCGCGGATATCGTCGATGGACTTGACCTGTCCCGGAGCGCGTACCAGGTATTGCTCCCCGCGCCGTTCGATATAGCCGGCGCCCACGTTGGCGTTGTTCTTCTCCAGCGCCGCCACAACGTCCTGCAGGCTCAAGCCGTAGGAAGCGAGCCGTTCCGGGCTGGGCGCCACCAGGTATTCCTTGGCGAAGCCGCCAATGGAGTTGATCTCTGTCACGCCCGGCACGGTGCGTAGTTGCGGCTTGATGACCCAGTCCTGGATCTCGCGCAGATCGGTCGGGGTGTACGGCGTGCCGTCGGCCTTCCTTGCGCCGTCCTCGGCTTCCACCGTCCACAGGTAGATCTCGCCGAGCCCGGTCGAGATCGGGCCCATCTGCGGCGCAACGCCCGTGGGCAGGTTCTGCGCCCCTTCCTGGATGCGCTGGTTGACAAGCTGGCGCGCGAAGTAGATGTCGGTGCCGTCCTTGAAGATCACCGTTACCTGGGACAGGCCGTAGCGCGACAGCGAACGGGTTTGCTCCAGCCCGGGCAGCCCGGACATGGCGGTTTCGATCGGATAGGTGACGCGCTGCTCGGTTTCGAGCGGCGAGTAGCCTGGCGCGGACGTGTTGACCTGCACCTGCACGTTGGTGATGTCGGGCACCGCGTCGATGGGCAGCCGGCTGTAGTTGTAGATGCCGAGCGCCGCCATGGCGAATACGGCCAGCAGCACCAGCCACCGCTGCTCGATGGCAAAGCGGATCATTCGTTCAAACATGATGGTGTCTCCGCTTAGTGGCTATGCTCGGCGCCGGCCTTGCCCAGCTCGGCCTTGATCACGAAGCTGTTGCCGGCCACGTACTTCCAGCCGGCCTGCATCCCGTGCGAGATCTCGACCAGCTTGCCGTCGCTGCGTCCGGTCTTGACCGGTTGCGCCAGGAAGCCGCCCGGCACGGCAACGAACACCACCTGCTGTTCGCCAATGCTTTGCAGCGCCTGGGCGTCGATGGCCACCGGCACCTCGGCGCTGGAATCGGTCACGCCCACGGTAACGAACAAGCCGGGACGCCAGGCCATCTTCGGGTTGGGCAGGGTAACGCGGGCTGTAGCCGTGCGGGTTTGCTGACCCAGCAGGGATCCGACATACGAGACAGTTCCCTCGGCCTTGCCGTCGAAGGCGGTGGAGGCGATCTTCACCTTCTCGCCGACGCGCACGCGGTCCAGGTCCTTGGGCGCGATCACGAATTCGGCCCATACCGTGCTCAGGTCCGAGATGGTGAACACGTTGGCGTCGGCCGCCACGGCTTCGCCAAGCGCAAGGTGCTTCTCCACCACGGTGCCGTCGAAGGGGGCGCGCAGCTCAAAGCGGTTGAGCGACTTGCCGCCCGCATTGCCGCTGGCGCCAATGGCGGTCAGCTTCTGCGTGGCGTTTTGCGTGGCGATGCGCGCTTCCTGTAGCGCGGTGCGCGCCGCCAGGTAGTCCTGCTCGGCGGAAATCTTGTCTTCCCAGAGCTTCTTCTCGCGCTGGAAGGTCGATTCGGCCAGTTCCAGGCGCTTTTGCGCGGCCAGCAGTTCGCTGCGCTGGTCGGACAGCGCGGTGCTGGCCAGCACCGCCAGCAAGTCGCCTTTTTTCACTTGCTGCCCAAGGTTGGCCGACACGCTTTCCACCACGCCGGCTACGCGCGGCACCACGTGGGCGGTGCGGTCCTCGTTGAAGCGGATCTCGCCGGGGAAGGAAACAGTGGCCTCGATACGCGCAGGTCCGGCGGCGAGCAGCGTGAGCCCGGCGCCCTGGATCTGCCCGGGCGTCATCTCGACGCGGCCTTCTTCCTTGCCAAGCTTGATTGCGATGGGTGCATTGCTGTCCAGCAGCGTCACATTCAGGCTGGCATCGAACGCGTGCGGCTCCGCGATCGTGGCTTCGCTTTGCAGGTAGGACCCGGCGGGCCGGAAACCCAGCGGTTCCTTCTCGCCGGTGAGGCGCTGCAGTTGCCCCGACACCTTGATGCCCGCCGGCGCCACGGCCTTGCCGCCTTGCGCGACCCAGATCCGCATGCGCGGGCCGCCTTCACTGGCGCCGGCTTCGGCCACCAGCACTTCCACGCTGGTATCGCCTTGCCTGAACAGCTGTCCGCCATTGGGGCCTGTGCTGCTTTCGTGATGCTCGCCGTCGCCATGTGCGGCGTCGTCGTCGTGCGCAGCGCCGGCTTTGCCGTCGTGATGCTCGCCGTCGTTGTGGGCGGCGGCCTCTGTATGCGCGCCGTGTCCGCCTTCGGCCGCGCTGTTGCCGCCGCCGGTGAAGATTAATGCCGCGCCGGCCAGCGCGCCGCTGGCCAGGATGATGGCGATGCTCGTTTTTTGCTTGCTGCTGATTGCCATGATGGGTTCCTTTGACTCAACGGCCAAGAATGCGGTCGATGGTGGTGGCAGCCTGGTAGGCGGTGGCGACCACGCCGAGATAGCGGATGCGCGCCTGGAACCAGGTGCGCTGCGCATCGAGCACGTCGAGGAAGTTGAACTTGCCGGCTTCGAAGCCTCGCGTGGCGGCCTCGTAGGCCTGCTGGGCGGCAGGCAGCACGGTGCCTTTGAGGGCTTCGGCCGAAGTCCGGGATACGGTCAGTTGCCGCGCGGCTTGCTGCAGTTCATTGGCGAGCCGCACCTGTGTCGCGCGGTACTCATCGGCGGCCTTGTCGGCCTGGCGCATGGCGGCGTACAGATTGCCCTGGTTGCGGTCGAACAGCGGCAACGGCAGCGACACGCCCAGCACAGGCATGGTGCCGCGATCGGAACTGTTGTCGCGCTTGCTGCCCAGGCTGACGGTCAGGTCTGGATACTGGCGGCTGCGTTCCACGCCAATGATGGCCTGCCGCCGCTCCATCTCCAGCCGGCTGTTCGCCAGTTCCGGCGCGCTATCCAGCGCTTGCGTCAGGGTGGCGCCGTCGGGGCGGGCCGGGAGGGTGTCCAGATTGCCGGCGGCCTCAAGGAAGCGGGCTTCGCTGCTGCCCCACAGGCCAGCCAGCGCCTGGCGCGCTGCGGCCAGGGCGGCCTCGGCGTCGGCGACTTCGAGTTCGGCATTGGCCTGTTCGACGCGCGCCTTGCTTTCCTCGAGCGGCGCGATCTTGCCGGCGGCCACGCGGCGGGCCGCGGCCAGCGCGCCCTTGGCGGCGATATCGGCCGAGCCCCGCGCAAGCTTGACGCGCTCCTGTGCGATAACCACCGCAAAGAAGCCGCCTACAACGGCGGCGCGCAGGTCGGTGCGGGTCGCGCCCAGTTGCGATTGCGCGAGTTCGCGCGCTTTCCCCGCAGCATCGATCCGCGCGGAGCGCTTGCCGCCAAGTTCGAGCGGCAGGTTGACCTGGGCCGTTGTGGTGCGAGTGTCGCGGCGGTTGTCTTCGAACAGCACCGCGACTTCCGGGTTGGGGATGGTGCGCGCCTGCATGATGCCGCCCTCGGCAGCATCAAGTTCATGGCCGGCAGCCGAGAGCGTGAAATTGCGTCCGGCCGCGAGGGCGAGCGCATCTTCCAGCGTTAGCCTGCCGGCAGGCTCCGCGATTTGCCGGGCTGCCTGGGCGGCGGGCAATGGCGTGGTCGCCGCGTTCTGGGCGAACGCGGCAGGGCTGAGCAAAGCTGCCGCCAGCCCGAGCGGCATCACAAGTGTTCTCATCGAATTTCACCGGGGAAAAAGCCAGGGAAGTTCGGCGAGACGAGAGTCTGGAGGTAAAGGGAGTCGTCTCGCCGGTCAGACGGCGAGAGACCACTGCGGGCGGTCGGGGGTGGCGCCGGGCGCCGACAGGTAGGACGCGGCAAGCGCCCGGTAGCTGATGGCCACGCCGTGATGCAAGGCGGTCGCGCCGAGGTCCGGCAGGACCAGCTGGGCGCTGGCAAAGTGGCAGACGGCGCAGTCGAGATCGGGCAGCTTGATATTGCCCTTGCCGTCCTTGCTGTCGGTACTGCCGTGCTGGCTGACCTTGCCCTGGTGGGCGTGGCTATGGTGGCCGAAATGCCAGTTGTCGCTGGCCGCGGCGATCGTGTTGTCCTGCGGTGTGCTTTCGTGATGGCAATACGCCGCCGCACCGGCCCAGGCGAACTGGAGCGGCAGCATGATGGCGAAAAGCAGGATCAGGAAACGTCGCATGCGGCGGATTATATAGGCAGGAAGCATGACCCTTGTGCGACTGTGGCTTAACACTGGCGCAAATGGCGGCGGCAGGTGCCATATCGGGTCAGCCGCTTGCATTCAAGCCGGGTTCGAGTGCGGGCCGCCAGCGAGGTTCCCCGCAGAGGCGCCGGACGTTGCACTTTGAGAATGATTCACAATGCGCTTGACCCTGTAGTCGCTCCAGGGTCTTTAATGGACGGTAAGCAATAACAAGCAGGAAAAACCGCCATGCCTAGCGCCACGCCAGACCAAGCCTCGCTTCGTGACCAGAAGGGTGTCGATCACGGGCATTCACACGCACATGACCACGCGCACAAGCACGAGCACAAGCACGAGCACGTGCACCAGCATGACCACGGCGAGGACCACAAGCATGGCCATGATCATGTTCACGATCGCCGCGCCCAAGCTGCCAGCCCGGCGTGCTGCGGCTGCACCAGTGCGGCTCCCGCGGCTCCCGTTTCGGTCCCGGCAGGCGCCGCCGCGGCCAGCTATCGCATCGACGCGATGGACTGCCCCACGGAAGAGACCCTGATCCGAAACAAGCTGAGCAGCATGGCGGGCGTGGCGGCGCTCCAGTTCAACCTGATACAGCGCGTACTGACGGTGCACCATACGCTGGATTCCCTGGATCCGGTGGTGCGCGCCATCGAGAGCCTCGGCATGAAGGCCGAACCGCTGTCGGAGCAGGCGGCGGAGCTGCCACTGCAGGCCGCCAAGCCGTGGTGGCCGCTGGCGCTGGCCGGTGTGGCCGCGCTCGGTGCGGAGGTGGTGGGATGGCTGCAAGTGCCTGCCCAGGATTGGCTGGCCCCCCTGTTGGCACTGGCGGCCGTGGCCATGGCCGGGCTGGGCGTCTACAAGAAGGGTTGGATTGCACTGTCCAACGGAAACCTGAATATCAATGCGCTGATGAGTATCGCCGTCACCGGCGCCATGCTGATCCGGCAATGGCCGGAGGCCGCCATGGTCATGGTGCTGTTTGCGCTGGCCGAGCGCATCGAGGCGGCATCGCTGGATCGCGCCCGCCATGCCGTGCGCGGCCTGATGGCGATGGCGCCGGAGCAGGCCACGGTGCGTCAGCCGGACGGCAACTGGCTGCCGGTGGATGCCCGCGCGGTGCCCATCGGCGCGCTGGTACGGCTGCGTCCCGGCGAGCGTGTGGCGCTCGACGGCCGCGTGCTGCGCGGCCAGTCCACGCTGGACCAGGCACCGATCACCGGCGAGAGCGTGCCGGTGGACAAGGCCGTGGGCGATGCGCTGTTTGCCGGCACCATCAACCAGGCAGGCGAGCTGGAGTACGAAGTCACGGCGCCGGCCAGCGGGTCCACGCTGGCGCGCATCATCCACGCGGTGGAGGCGGCGCAAGGCAGCCGCGCGCCCACGCAGCGCTTTGTCGACCGCTTTGCCCGCATCTACACGCCGCTGGTGTTCCTCGGCGCCGTGATGGTGGCCGTGGTGCCGCCGCTGGTGCAGGATGGCGACTGGAGCGCCTGGATCTATAAGGCACTGGTGCTGCTGGTGATTGCCTGCCCATGCGCGCTGGTGATCTCCACGCCGGTGACCATTGTCAGCGGGCTGGCCGCAGCCGCGCGGCGCGGCATCCTGATCAAGGGCGGCGTCTATCTGGAGCAGGGCAAGGATCTCAAATGGCTGGCGCTGGACAAGACCGGCACCATCACGCACGGCAAGCCGGTCCAGACCGATTTCCAGCCACTGGGCGAGATCGCGGCGGCCGGCGAGGCGGCCAGCGAGAGGGCGCGCGTCATCGCGGCCAGCCTCGCGGCCCGCTCCGACCATCCGGTCTCCATGGCCGTGGCGAACGCCGCGCTCTCTCAGGGCCTGGCGGTGCTGGAAGTGCAGGATTTCGCGGCGCTGCCGGGTTACGGCGTCAGCGGCAGCGTGAGCGGCCGCGCCTACTACCTGGGCAATCATCGTCTGATCCACGACCGCGGGCTATGCTCGCCTGAACTGGAAGCCACGCTGGAAGCGCTGGAGCGGCAAGGAAAGACAGTCGTGCTGCTGGGCGCCGATCACGGCGTCGAGGCGCTGTTCGGCGTGGCGGACACGGTCAAGGACAGCAGCCGCCAGGCGGTGGCGGAGTTGCATGCGCTGGGCGTCAGGACGCTGATGCTCTCGGGCGACAACCCACATACGGCTCAGGCCATCGCTGCCCAGGTACAGATCGATGAGGCGCGCGGCAATCAGCTGCCGCAGGACAAGGCGGATGCCATTGCGGCGCTGAGCGTGAAGGGGGCCGAGGGTGGTGCGGCCGGCGGCAAGCGCGTGGTCGTGGGCATGGTGGGAGACGGCGTCAACGACGCGCCCGCGCTGGCCCGCGCCGATATCGGCTTTGCCATGGGCGCGGCCGGGACCGACACGGCGATCGAGACCGCCGACGTGGCGCTGATGGATGACGACCTGCGCAAGATCCCGGCGTTTATCCGCCTGTCGCGGCAGACATCGACCATATTGAAGCAGAACATCACCCTGGCGCTTGGCATCAAGGCGGTGTTCCTCGCGCTGACGGTCATGGGCATGGGCACCATGTGGATGGCGGTGTTCGCCGATATGGGGGCGAGCTTGCTGGTGGTGTTCAACGGCTTGCGCCTGGCGAAGGCGGGGCGCGCCTGAAAACGGACGCGCCCCCTGGGAAGGGGGCGCGCGAATCCTTTCGTCCTTTTGTCCTTTTGCCGCGGTGTCAGGGCTGGATGATCAACTCGCCGCTGCGGCCTTCGATAGCGCCCCAGGTTACAGGCGCCGTCGGCAGGCTGGCAGGATCGAGATGGCGGTAGAACGTGCCCATCGATACCAGTTCATGTCCTTGCGCGCGCCAGCCATCCAGCAGCCGGTTGAACACCGGCGCAAGTTTCCCGCCTTCCAGTTCCGTGTGCAGCGTGAAGACGTGGTCGCGCTCGCCTTCGCTCAGGCGCAGCACTGCCTTGTGGACGTTGTCCTCGGTCAGGTCGTCCACGCCGATGAGCTCGTCCAGCGTTGGCAGCGTGGTGGGCATCTGCACATGGCGGCATGCGACGCCATCAACGGAGGGGATGTACGGCGCGGTGCCGCGGCCGTCGGAAGCATACGCCATGCCCCAGTCGTCGATCTGGCGGAAGGCATCATCGTTCATCTGCCAGCCGGCGGCGCCATGCGTGGGCGGCGCTTCGCCGAAGATCTCGACGTAGCGGTCGAATGCGCTCTGCATCTGGCGCCGGGTCCAGGCGGCATCGCGCTCGCGCACGTTGTCCTGCCAGTAGACATGGTCCCAGGTATGGATGCCGCATTCGTGTCCCGCCGCACGCGCCGCGCGCATCTCGGCCGCGCCTTTGCGGCCGATGTCGGGGCCGGGCAGCAGCACGCCGTACATCAGCGTGCGCAAGCCATAGTTCGACACCACCGAGGTGCGCGAGACTTTCTTCAGGAAGCCGGGCCGGAACACGCGCCGCAGCGCCCAGCCGGTATGGTCCGGGCCAAGGCTGAAGAGAAACGTAGCCTCGGCCCGCACGCGGGCCAGCATGGAGAGCAGCGCCGGCACGCCTTCGCGGGTGCCGCGCAGCGTGTCGACGTCGACCTTGAGGGCGATACGGGCCATCGGGTGCTTGCGCTCAGTTGGCCGAATCGACCAGGGTGCGCGCTTCCACGACTTTGCCGCGGTAGGCTTCGAAGATGGCGCGCAGCGCGTCTTCCATGCTGACCTCGGGCTTCCAGCCGAGTTCTTCCACGGTGTTGTCGATCTTCGGCACGCGGTTCTGCACGTCCTGGTAGCCCTTGCCGTAGAAGTCGCCGGAGGACGTTTCAACGATCTGGGTCTTCTTGGCTTCTTCCGCGTACTCGGGGTAGTCGCCGGCCATCTTCAGCATCATCTCGGCCAGTTCGCGCACGGAGTGGATATTGCGCGGGTTGCCGATGTTGTAGATCTTGCCGCTGGCAACGCCGTCCGGATTCTCGATGATGCGCATCAGGGCGCTGATGCCGTCGGTGACGTCGGCAAAGGCACGCTTCTGCGCGCCGCCATCCACCAGCTTGATCGGTTCGCCGCGCACGATGTGGCCCAGGAACTGGGTCACCACGCGCGAGGAGCCTTCCTTCGATTCGAAGATCGAATCCAGGCCGGCGCCGATCCAGTTGAACGGACGGAACAGCGTGTAGTTCAGGCCTTGCTCCATGCCGTAGGCGTGGATCACGCGGTCCATCAACTGCTTCGAGCAGGCATAGATCCAGCGCGGCTTGTTGATCGGGCCACAGATCAGTTCGGAGGATTCCGGGTCGAATTCGTCGTCGTGGCACATGCCGTACACCTCGGAGGTGGACGGGAACACCAGGTGCTTGCCGTACTTCACGGCGGCGCGCACGATCGGCAGGTTGGCTTCGAAGTCCAGTTCGAACACACGCAGCGGCTGGCGCACGTAGGTGGCGGGGGTGGCGATGGCCACCAGCGGCAGCACCACGTCGCACTTGCGGATGTTGTACTCGATCCACTCCTTGTTGATGGTGATGTCACCTTCAAAGAAGTGCATGCGCGGATGGTCGATCAGGTCGCCAAGGCGGTCGCTGGACATGTCCATGCCGTAGACTTCCCACGACGTGGTTTCGAGAATGCGGCGCGTCAGGTGGTGGCCGATGAAGCCGTTGACGCCAAGAATCAGGACCTTTTTCATCGGTTTTCCTCTTTGGACAATGCGGTAAGAAATACGGAAAGCGCGTCTGCCGGGACCGGGGCGGCGGTGCCGCCATCGTCCAGCAGTTCGCGTACAAGGATCACGCCGCCATCGCCGCACACGCCGACGATCTGCCCGTCGATCACGTGCAAGCCCGGGCGGGCGGCGCTGGCGGACTGGAACAGGGCCGCCTGCGGGCGGCGAGCCTGGGCCACCACGAAGCGGCGTCCGCCGATCTCGGTGAAGGCGCCGGGATAGGGCGGCGCTACCGCGCGGATCAGGTTATACACCTGCGCGGCGGGTTGCTGCCAGTCGATGCGGCCATCCTCGGGCTTGCGGCCCGAGAAGTAGCTGCCTTCGGCCAGACGGTTGGGCAATTGCGGCGTGTTGCCGGCCATCATGGCGGGCAGGGCGCGCCACAACGTTTGCTCGGCGGCGACGGTCACCTTCTCGAAGACTTCGCCGGCGGTGTCGTCGGGCAGGATCGGCACGGAGGTCTGGTCAACGATATAGCCGGCATCCGGCTTGGCTTCCATGGCGTGCAGCGTGGCACCGGTCTCGGTTTCGCCGTGCAGAACCGCCCAGTTCACCGGCACGCGGCCACGATACCTGGGCAGCAGAGAGCCGTGCATATTGAACGCGCCTTGCGGTGCCAGCGCCAGCACTGCCGCGGGAATCATCGCGCGGTAGTAGAAGGAGAAGATCACGTCCGGGCGCGCGGCGGCCACCGCGGCGGCCAGCGCCGGGTCGGCCGGGTCTTCGCCGTACATGACGGGCAGGCCGAGTTCGGCGGCGGTATCGGCAACGCGGCGGAACCAGATGTTTTCATCGGGGCGGTCGCGGTGGGTGACCACCAGCGCCACCTCCACGCCGCGCGCGCGTAGCGTGCGCAGGCAGCGGTCGCCGACGTTGTGATAAGCAAAGACTACTGCGCGCACGAGGGCTCCGGTTTCTTTTGCTGCTCCGGGCTGCCTTCGAGCACGGCCTGGATGCGGTAGCGCGGACGGTTGCGCACCTCCTGGTAGATGCGCCCGATGTATTCGCCCAGCAGGCCGATGCCGAACAGCATGATGCCCACCAGGAAGAAGTTGAAGGCGAGCAGGGTGAACACCCCCTGCACTTCCGCGCCGAGAACAAAGCGCCGTACCAGCAGCACGGCCACCAGGCCGGCGGATGCCAGCGAAAGCAGCGTGCCGATGGCGGAGAACCACTGCAGCGGCACGATCGAGAAGCCGGTCACCAGGTCGAAGTTCAGCCGGATCAGCTGGAACAGCGAGTACTTGGATTCGCCGGCGTGGCGCTCCTCGTGCTCCACCACGATCTCGACCGGGTTGGAGGAGAAGGTATAAGCCAGCGCGGGAATGAAGGTGTTCACCTCGCGGCAGGCGTTGATGGTGTCGATGACGTTGCGGTCGTAGGCGCGCAGCATGCAGCCCTGATCGGTCATCTTGATGCGTGTGATGCGTTCGCGCAGCCGGTTCATGGCGCGGGAGGCAATGCGGCGGAAGGCGGTGTCGTTGCGCTCGCGGCGGATGGTGCCGACGTAGTCGTGGCCTTCGCGCATGGTTGCCACCAGCCGCGGGATTTCTTCCGGCGGGTTTTGCAGGTCGGCGTCAAGGGTGATCACGATCTTGCCGCGGGTGTGCTCGAAGCCGGCCAGGATGGCCATGTGCTGGCCAAAGTTGCCGTTGAACAGCACCACGCGCGTGACATCCGGGCGCTGATGGAACTGGCTGGCCAGGATCTGCGCCGAACGGTCGCGACTGCCGTCGTTGACGAAGATGACCTCGTAGCTGCAGCCGAGTCCGTCCATTGCCGGGTAGAGCCGGTCGAACAGGGCTTGCAGGCCGTCTTCCTCGTTGTAGACAGGGATGACGACCGAGACTTCGACTGGGCTCATTTGAAGAGGCGTTTGCATGTTTCGCTAAGAGTTGCGCATACCCGCTCCACATCGGCGGCTTGCATGGCGGGGAACATCGGCAGCGTGACGATGCCCCGACCGATGCGTTCGGCATGCGGCAGCATGCCTTCGCGCCAGCCCAGGGAGCGGTAATAAGAAAACAGGTGCAAGGCGGGGTAGTGCACGCCGGTGCCGATGCCACGCTCGCGCATGGCTTCCATCACGGCGTTGCGCCCGCCTTCGATACGTTCGGCCGGCAGTACCACCTGGAACATATGCCAGTTGGTGGTGGCCAGGTCGCCGTCGCGCGGCAGCGGCAGTTCGATGCCGAGTTCGGCCAGGCCGCTGTCGGCCGCACAGCGGAAATAGGTTTCCGCCAGTTCGGCGCGGCGCGCGGTGATGGCGTCCAGGTGGGCGAGCTGCGACAGGCCGATGGCGGCGTTGACATCGGTCAGGTTGAATTTGCCGCCGGGCTCTTCCACGTCCATGCCGTCCATGCCGGTGCGGATCACGCCTTGCAGGCGCAGGCGCTCGGCGCGCTGGGCTTCCTCGGGCGAGTTCATCACCAGGCAGCCGCCTTCGATGCTGGTGATGTTCTTGTTGGCCTGGAAGCTGAAGCTGACGAGGTCGCCGAAGGCGCCGATGCGCTGGCCGCGCCAGCGCGAGTCGATGGCCTGCGCGGCGTCTTCGATCACGCGCAGATCATGCTTGCGGGCGATTGCGTAGAGACGGTCCATGTCCACCGGCAGGCCCGACAGGTAGACCGGCATGATGGCGCGCGTGCGCGGCGTGATGGCGGCTTCCACCGCGTCAAGATCGATATTGCGTGTGCGCGGGTCGATGTCGACGAAGACGGGCCTGGCGCCCACCGTGATCACGACATTGGCCGTGGCCACCCAGGTAATCGGGGTGGTGATGACTTCGTCGCCGGGGCCGATATTGGCCACGCGCAGCGCGATTTCCATCGTCGCCGAGCCATTGGCGAAGGTGCGCACGGGGCGGCCGCCGAACAGCTCGGACAGGGCGGCCTCGAAAGCGTGCATCTTGGGGCCGGAGGTGATCCAGCCCGAGGCCAGCACCTTGCCGACCTCGGCGATGGCATCGGCGTCAATATTCGGCTTGACGAAGGGCAGGAAGGCTTGCACAGCGGTAGCGGTCATGGCGATCAGGCTCTTGGTACGGGGTGACGGTAATCAGGAACGGGCAACAAGGAACACGCCTGCGAGGATCAGCAGCATGCCGGCCACGCGCATCGGGCCGATCATTTCGCCGAACAGGTACCAGGCAGCCAGGGCATTCACTACATATCCGAGCGACAGCATCGGGTAGGCGATCGACACATCGACGCGCGACAAGCCGACGATCCATACGCCGACACTGACCACATACAGGGTCAGCCCGGCCAGCACCGGCCACTGCGTCAACACGCGTAGGGCGGTGGTGAACAGCGTGGCGCGGTCGAGCGTGATGGCGCCCACCGCGTTGGTGCCGGCCTTGAGCAGCAACTGGGCGCACGCATTAAGCAGCACGCCAGTAAAGATGAATGCGAAGGTGGAAAGCGTCATGGCGCGCGGTTCGGTTCTTGCGGGGTTGCTGCCGGCGCCTGGCCGGGGGGCGGGAAATTGGTGACCGCCACGCGGCGCTTGTCTTGCCCAATCTTGTACATCGGCACCTTGCGCTCTTCAAGCAGCTTGTAGGTGGAGGCCGACATGATACCTACGGCGTGCTGGCCATCCTGCCATTTTGCAATAAAGGCTTCCAGCGTGGGCAGCCATTTCCCGGGCTCCTGCTTGGTGCCGAACTCGAGTTCGTCGGGCCATTCCACCATGATGGTGGTGCGGCGCAGGTAATAAGGCAGGGTGTGGTCCAGCATGCGCACGCCGTAGATCGGCATGTCATCGGTAAGGACCGCCTTGATGGCCGGGACCATGTCCACGCCCGAAGTCGGCCGCCCCATCACTTCATGGCCGAGCAGCGCTACGGTAAAGCTGCTGAACATGCCCAGCGCATAGAACGTGATGCTGACCATCAGGCCTTTGCTGGCCAGCAGCTTGCGCGCCAGGAAGATGCCGCCGAG
Source organism: Cupriavidus sp. SK-3 (assembly GCF_000611145.1). Classification (NCBI taxonomy): domain Bacteria; kingdom Pseudomonadati; phylum Pseudomonadota; class Betaproteobacteria; order Burkholderiales; family Burkholderiaceae; genus Cupriavidus; species Cupriavidus sp. SK-3. The sequence goes on from NZ_JFJV02000075.1 coordinate 139,805, forward strand.
CATCAGCACGAAGGCCGCGCCAACCCACACCGCGAACAGGCGGTACAGTTCATTGGGCGTATTGTCGGAGTTCAGGGTGGCCACCACGGGGCTGGCCAGCAAGCCGAGCGCAGCCACTACCAGCATGCCATTGAGCTGGCGCTTCCAGGCCTTCTCGTCAATCTCCTTGAGCGCGACCGCCGCCAGGATAGCCAGAGCCGGGAAGATCGGCACGATGTAGCCGGGCAGCTTGGAGCTGGACAGGCTGAAAAAGACAAAAATGGCAATGGCCCAGATCCCTGCCAGCAACGCCGGCTGGAATGGTTTGACGGCGGCCGTGCGGGCCGCGGCGGCGCCGCCGCGCATCGCCTGCCACATGCGCGGCATCAGGCCCAGCCAGGGGATGAAGCCGGCCACCAGCAGCGGCACGAAATACCACAGCGGGCCCTTGCGGGAGTGCACCGTCGAGGTATAGCGCTGCCAGTGCTCATGGATAAAGAAGAAATTGAGGAACTCCGGATTGCGCTCCGACACCAGCCAGAACCAGGGCACCGTGACGATCAGCATGAGCGCGATGCCGGTGATCAGGTGCAGGCGGCGCCACAGGCCAAAATCGCGCGAAACCAGCGTGTAGATCACCAGTACCAGCCCCGGCAGGGCGATGCCCACCAGGCCTTTGGTCAGGATCGCCACGCCCATGGCCACCCAGCAAGCCCACATCCAGTAGCGGCGCGCGGCCGGCGTGGCGGAGGGATGCTGGGCCAGCAGCATGAAGGCCAGCACGCAGGCCATGGCGCCGGACAGGGTCATGTCCAGCGAGTTGAAGTGCGCGGCCACGCTCCACATGGGCGCGGCCACCAGGACCAGGCCGGTCAGCAGGGCGACGCGCGCGCCATACCAGCGATGTGCCGCCAGCACGGAAGCCAGCAGGCCGATCATGCCCGACAGCGCCACGCAGAGGCGGGCCTGCCAGTCACCTACGCCGAGCAGGGTGTAGGACAGGGCCGTCACCCACATATGGAAGGGCGGCTTTTCGAAGTATTTGAGCGCGTTATAGCGAATCGTGACCCAGTCACCGCTGGCAAACATCTCGCGGGCGATCTCGGCATAGCGCCCTTCATCGGAGCGCAGCAGGTGGCGTGCGTCGAGCGTGCCGAACCAGACCAGGAGAATAAACAGGCAAACCAGTGCAATCGCGCCAATCGGCAGGCCGGCGGATTGCGAAACACCTTGTGCGGTGCTTCGCGAGGTATCTCGCGAGGTCACGGAACTACGCATACGTCTCCTGGAAACTGATCGGGTGGCCGTTGGGCTTGCGCCCGGAACGGCCGATTCTCGGGCCTGACGGAATATAACGGTCGTGGCGCCTGCCGCCGCCGGGTAGCCCAGTCGCCACAAACTGCGGCTTCAGGCCCGTTGGTTTGCCCCGCCAGCGGCCATTGCAGGCAAGCGCACCGGTTCGCCATGGCGCGCGCCCCCCAGCACGCTTAGCATGCCGCTGCCGCCCTGGGGCCCCGGAAATCACTCCGGCAGGCGCCACACCCTGATCGCCAGGGGCAGACGGTACGGGGGAGCCGGAGAAAACATCACAACGCGGCAACCGTAGCTTCGGTAGACACAAAATAAGGGCAATCGATCCTGCCGGCCGCCTTTGCTTTTATGCCTTCCAAGCGTTTGGCCTTCCATGCCCTTGCCGCATGACTAACCGTAGTTACTATGTGACAAAGGCGCGCAATGTTAGCACGACCGCCGGGACCCGCCGCCGCTCGCTGGGCCAGCGCTCCCAGGCCGATCCAGGCAGGTTGCGCCTCTCAGGTAAAAAGTGACGCATTGGGCGTATTTCTGGCGCCGCGTAAACGCAGCGAGACGCCGATAAGCAGGATGCCGCACACCACCGCCCAGGCGCCGATCAGCCATAGGAGCGCCAGCGCGCCGGCAAGCGGTTGCCAAAGCAGCAAAAAGGCGAACACGATGCTGACCAGTCCGGCCAGCACCAGCCACCATTCATTAGGAATGTCCTTACGCAGGCGTATGGCGGCGACGATCTGCAAGACGCCCGTGGCGAGCGTCCAGGCGGCGATATATAACAGCAAGGAAAACGCAGTCACAACGGGGCTGAACCAGGTCAGCAGGCCCACGCCAAGCCCAAGCAGGCCCTGCAGTGCGAGGATGCCGCGATCACTGGCTTCCCGCTGGCTGCCTGAGATCGCCATCAGCAGCGCGGTGATGCCGTCGGCGGCGGCAAAGGCGCCGAACAGCAGCACGAGCGCGGCCAGCGTGGCAATGGGGGCGAAAAAGGCACAAAACCCGAAAACAATGGCGAAAATGCCGCGTAGTGCCACGACCCACCAAAGCTTGGCGTAATACTGAAGCATGGGAACTCCCTTGCAAGCTGCCGGCACCGGGCCAGCAGTAACGAAGACCGTCGAAGATCGGCAAGACAGGCGTGCAAAAAAGCGCTAATTTCTAGCCAGCGATCCTTCGGCGGGACGGACGGGGGCATGAAATCATTCTAGACAGGAATCATGTGAGGACAAAGGCGCAAAGGGCAAGGGCTGCAGCGGTTGCCGGAGTTGTGTGGCTGGCAGCGGGCAATCCTGCGCAGGCGCAGACCACCTCAATGGCCGCCGCGGCCCCGGCCGATAGTGCGCCGTCGCGGCCCCTTGCCGTGCTTTGCGATGCGCCCTGGTTCCGTTCCGGTTCACGGGTGCAGATGGAGGGCGATGGCGCCATGCCCATGTCGGTCACCATGACATTGCGGCGCACCGCCAAGAGCCCGACAGGATGCCGGGCGCAACTCGAGGTGCGTTCCAAGTCGGCATTGTCCGCGCTGATGGGGCCGCCGGTCATCATGAACCAGGTCCACATGGTCAATATCGACCGCCGTTCCGCTACCGCCAGTAGCAGCATTGAGAGCGAGCATGCCGTCATCAACGCGCAGGGGCGCTATGCGCGCATGTATGGCGAGGCCGCCTTCAGGGGCCAGGGTGTCTTCAGCTATGCGGGCATGGATATCCACGAGGGCAGCACCATCGAGGGCGAGGCGTTCGAGTCCAGCGTATCGCTGCAGATATTTCCGCTGGGCGCGGATGAGGTCGTGGGAAGCATGCGCGCGCTGTACGCCTCGATCAGTGTCAGCTCCCGCCATGTGGGCAAGCGCCAGATGATCGATACCGTGCTGGGGCGCAAGGAGTGCATGCCCATCACCTACGAAAAGCGGACGTCGCTGGGGCCGCTGATGGTGGGAGAGGAGGTGGTGCAGGTCGAGCCCACCGTCATGCACGTAACGGACTGGTATTGCCCTGCCGAGGCATTCGTGCTGCGTACGGAGATCCGCCAGCAGGACAAGGTACAGCGTATCGACGTCACGGCGATGGAGTTGGACACGACAGCACCTGACGTTCCCCCCCCCCCGGGGGGGGGGCGCGCGGATCGAGCAAGACAAAAAGCCCGCCAGTATCGGCGGGCTTTTTGCTGGCGAGCGCCGGATTCCGGCGCGCCTTGCCGGTCAGCTGGCGGCTGCGGCCGATGCAGCAGGCTTCTTGCTCTTGCTCTTGCTCTTGCTCTTCTTGGCCGGCTTCTTGGCCTCCGGCGCCGAGGCGTCGGTCAGGTCCGTGCGGGTGCTCTTGTTCGCGCCCTGGGAATACGGGTCGAACTTGTCACCGGACTTGGCACCCTGGCTGTACGGGTCGAACTTCTCGCCCGACTTGGCGCCCTGGCTATACGGGTCGAATTGCTTCTTGCCGGTGGATTGCGCCTGGGCAGCCACGGAGACGGCGCCAATGCACAGCGCGATGGCTGTCGCGACGAACTTATTCATGTTTTCTCCTGGAAAATGCCGCCTTCCGGCGGTTCGAATACGCGGAAACTGACGGGGGAAGGTGGCCTTGCAAAGGGCCAGGCTCCATGCCGGGTTTGTCCGCCTGGTCCCAGTGTCGCCAACATTTCGCCCGGCTGTCAACACGTGCTGTATTGTGAAATGCACAGCTTTGTGCTGACTTATGGAAAGCCGCTATTGCCTTTGTCGGCAAGACTTGCTTGACGGCTATCGCTGAATATGCATTGTTGAGCACTTTGGCGGCTGTCGGCGCGCACTGCAGCGAGTTCGGCTCCGTTGGGCGCCCGGCGCACGCCGACGCTTGCGAAAAAAAAGCCCCCGGGAGCCTGACGGCCGCGGAGGCTTCCGATGCGTCGTCAGGATTTATTCCGTGGCGACGTCCGACGGGTGTTTCCATGCATCCCGCACCTGCGTGCTCGGCGCCAGAGCAAGATTGATATTGCGCGCGCCGATCGGCTGCTGGAACCATTGCTTCTGCAAGGCGACGACCTGCGGGCCGGCGAATACCGACGCGAGGGTCTGGTCGACGAGTTGCTTCCATTCCGGGTCCGCCCTGGACATCATCAACGCATTCTGCTCGACCGACAGGGCGGGACCCACGATTACGAACTGCGACGGGTCCTTGGCGCGGGCGCGCAGCCCCGACAGCAACACGTCGTCCATCACAAACGCCTGGGCGCGGCCGGATTCCAGCAGCAGGAAGGACTCGCCATGATCCTTGGCGTAGATGTCGTGGTAACCATACTGGCTCTTCAGGCGGCGCACGTGGCGGTCGCCGGTGGAGCCGGCGCTCGTTACCACGTTCTTGCCGCGCAGGTCATCGAATGACTGGATGCCGGAGTCCGCGCGCACCAGCATGCGTACCGTGGAGATGTAATGGGAGACGCTGAAAGCTACCTGCTTCTGGCGCTCCAGCGAATTGGTATTGGGCGCGCAATCCAGATCCACCAGCCCGTTGACCACGGCCGGGATGCGGTTCTGGGGCGTGAGCGGCATCCATCGCACCTTGATCGTCTTCAGCCCAAGCTTCACGCGCGCGGCTTCGGCGGCGCGCAGGCACAGGTCTACCGCGTAGCCCGCAGGCTCGCCCTTGTCGTCGGCGAAGGAGAAGGGCAGGGCCGATTCCCGGTAGCCAAGCACGATCGTGCCGGTATTGCGAATCTTGTCCAGTACCGGGCTTTGCGCCTGGGCTGCCTGAGGGGCGGAGAACGACAGCGCGGCAGCCGCGGCGAAGACTAGCTTGACCAGCAGGTGCGAGGCGCGCGATGCGCCGGCGCTGGTCAAAGTGGAAAACGGAAACATATGTCGAATATTTCAAAAACCGCAAGGCTACGCCTGAGGCCTTGTGAGGCAAAGTACATCTTCGTCATTAGCAAATATCCGCCCGGGGATCCGTCAGAGGCAATGCGATGCCGCGGATGAGCGGTTTCCCGGCGCCCGCAGCGCCCGGCGCGGTTTCACAAAATTTCACGTTCGTCGGGTTGCGGCGGACTGGATGTGCGCGGTACGCTACTGGGTTCGCTGCGTCTGTGACGTGCAGTGATCACGATAGCGAAGGGAATCATGACTATTTCGCGCAAGAAGATCGCGCTGGGTGCTGTTGCGCTGGCAGTAGCCGCGGGTGTCGCGGTGCAACTGGTCTGGCACCCGTTCGGCCGCGCCTGGAAGGGGCAGCCGCGCCAGCTTGAGCTTGATTTCAACCGCCCGGACGCGCTGGCCGACAGCGAAAGCCTGTCCAGCCTGCCGCGCGACATGCTGCGCGTGCCGTTGTTGCGGGACGTGCTCACCGAAGATTTCGTCAATTACTACGAAGACAATGAAGGCCGTCTGTCCGCTGCCGGCGCCTTGCGCCGCATTGCCTTCGAACACGAACTGGACTGGAGCGACGCATTGCTCAAGCGCGTGTTCGACGAACCGGGCCGGCTCATGGCGTGGCGCGGCGCCGATGGCACCTTGCGCTATTGGGCGCTGTCGATGGAGCGCAACGGGCTGGCCAAGGTGCTGCAGACTCTGGGCACCATCGCCCCGGCCGACACGCAACTGAGCCGCGTCGGCGAAATCGACGGCACGCCACTGTACGCGCTGCGGATCGGGCCGGCGCGCAGCCTGCTGCTGGCGGGCAAGGGCGACCGGCTGGTGGTCCTGTCCGAAGCGGGCATGTTGCTGGACGCCGAGAGCAAACCGATTGCGGCCCGCGCCAGGGCAGTGGCCGCCTGGCTGTCCGACGACGCCGGCGCCCGCGAGGCCCCGCTGCAATCGTTCGCGCTGGATGCCGCCAAGGGTCCGCCCAAGGGCCACCGTGTGGTGGTGGGGGCGAACTACCTCTCGTTCGGCTACCAAGCCTTCTTTCCAGGCATCGAAGCGCTGCGCTTCGATCTTGCCGGCGCCGCCCCCGAGGCTGGAGCCGACGATGCCGTCTGGCGCAGCGCGGTGCTGGTAGATGGCGCGCGCCTGCCCGGCCAGTGGAACACGGCCGAACTCTGGAAGGCCTTGCCGGCCGACCCTGCCGCTTGCGCCACGCTGCCGGTCGACTGGCAGGCCGCCGGCAAGATGTTGCAAAAGGTCAGTGACGGCAAGGAGGAACTGGCAACGCAGGTGGGGCAGGCCTTCGACGGCCCGGCCGCGGTGTGCTGGTACAGCAAGTCGGCGCTGGTGGCGCCTCTGTTCGTCGCGCGGATCAAGTCGGCTGACGCCGCCGCCACGCTGCGCCCGGTACTGGCGAGTCTGTTCGGGCAGGTGATCGGCGCCTACGAGCCCAATGCCGGTGGCGAGAAGGGCGCGTACGCGCGGCTGCCGGTGCAGAACCGCGAGGGCGCCGGCGGGGCCGTGCTCTGGTCGCGCGCGGTCAGCTCGCCCTACGGCACGCGCGAGGCCAAGGGTGCGCCGTTCGCGGCCCAGTTGTCGGCGGGCGCCTATTTCCCCGTGACGCTGGCGCTGGCTGGCAATACCGTGCTGTTCTCGCCTGACGGTTCGCTGGTCGACGATGCGCTGGCGGTACAGGGCAAGCGCTTTCCGGCGGCGGCCGACACCATGCAGCGCGGCCAGCAGGCTCGCACCGTGCTGAGCTTCACCCCTTCGGCGCTGGCGCCCCTGGTGCGGCGCGAGGCCACGAAGGCATTGCCCGCGGACCAGGAGGCCTTGTTCCTGAACGCGGCGCGCGCGCACCTGTTCCCCAAGCTGAAGGCGCTGGCGGCCTACCCGGCGGTGTCATTGGTGCTGGCCGACAGCCTGCCTTCCGGACGTGGATGGGTGCAGGTGAACTGGCAACAGGCAGGCTTGCCGCCGCGCGGCGTGCTGGCTGCGGCACCGTTGGCCACCCCGTCGGCGCAAGAGGCCGCGCAGTAATGGCTGCAAGCCGAGGCCGCCGCGCAATGCTGGCGGCGCTGGCGGCTGGCTTGCCGCTGGCTGGCAGCGGCCGCGCCTGGGCCTTGTCGGGCCTGGATACCGGCACGTCCGGGGCGGACTCGCTCGATGTCACGCAGTCGGCGGCGTTTCGCGCATGGTTCGTACGCATCGTTGGCGAGCAATTGCGCCAGGGCCCGACTCCGCGCTGGTACCAGCGCGATTGCGCGGGTCTGGTGCGCTTTGCCGTGGCCGAGGCGCTCAAGGTGCATGACACACGCTGGCTGCGTGCCAACGGCATGCAAGGCGGTGCTTCGGCACGCCAGCTGCCGCCTGAGCTGAGCCTGAGCCCGGGCCAGCGAACGCTTGGCCAGCGCTGGACCCGCGCCGACGGCAGTACAGGGGCTTATGCCTCGGCCCTTGCGCTGGTGCAGGGCAATAGCCGCTTCGTTGCCCGGAACGTCAACCTGGCCCAGCCCGGCGACCTGCTTTTCTACGACCAGGGCGACGAACAGCACCTGATGATCTGGATGGGCCAGTACCTGGCCTACCACACCGGCACCGTGACCAGTACCGATAACGGCCTGCGTGCCGTCACCCTTTCCCGTCTGATGCAATGGAACGATTCGCGCTGGCAGCCGCAGGACGGCAATCCCAATTTCATCGGCGTATTCCGTTTCGCCTTTTTGTCGAGGTAAAGACGATGCCTGTCGTCATGATGCGCGCGAGCGCGTTCCTGAATTCCGTGATTGCCCGCATGCTGCTGGCGCTTGCCCTGCTGGCCTGTGCCCATGCAGCCGCTGCGGGGCAGCCCGGCGCCACGCTGGATACGGTGCCGTCCAGCGGCTACAGCGCCTTTCAGGGGCAGCCGTTCTTCCTGCTGTCGGACGCCAGTTTCGGCAGTGACCAGACCGCGCAGGTACGGCTGGAAGCACCGGGGCGCGAATACAAGAGCGAGCTGCAACGCTACGGTGGCGCCGATGTCCTGGTGTACCGGGTCGCGGACCCGATTGCCTTCCTGAAGGCGCAAAAGAACCTCCACCGCATCGACGTCAAGGCGAATTACCGCGGAGAAGGGCTGGCCAATACCCTGTCCTACCTCTGGGATAGCTGGTACAAGCAGGCGCGCCGCGCGTGGCAGCGCGTGCTGTCGTTCGCCACCCGCAGCAAGGCGGTGGAGGAATCCCCGCAGTTCAGCATGGGGGACCAGATCGCCCAGCCCACCCGCTTCGAGAACAATCCGCAGTATGAGCCACTCAAGGGCTATGACGTGGTCGAGCGTTTCCGCTACCCGATCTGGGATGCCAGGGAGATCCAGCCCCCGAAGGACGTCAAGCTCGAAGGCAGCAGCAGCGAATTCCTGCCGCGCGACGCCGGCAACGTGATGGTGCCGCTGGGCAAGCTCAAACCGGGCCTGTATATCGTCGAAGCCATTATCGGCACTTACCGTGCCCATACGCTGCTGTTCGTCTCCGACACCGTGGCCATCACCAAGAGCACGGGCAACGGCATGCTGGTCTGGGCCGCGCACCGCAAGAGCGGGCGTCCCGTTGCCGGCGCCAGCCTGTCCTGGACCGATGGCCTGGGCGTGCTGCAGAGCGCGACCACCGGCGCCGACGGTGCGGCGGAACTGGCCCACACCAGCCCGGAACGCAGCTACCTGCTGGGCGTGGACCCGGCCGGCGGTGCCTTTATCTCGGAAAACTTCTACTACGACAGCGAGATCTACAACACCAAGCTGTACGCCTTCACCGACCGGCCCCTATACCGCCCCGGCGACGAGGTCCGGGTCAAGTTCGTCGGCCGCAATTTCCGCAACGCCACCGAATCGGGGCCGGCCGCGGCGGGCGATATCAAGCTGGAGGTCCTGGACCCCAATGGCGCGCCACTGGCTTCGATCGGTACCGCGCTGGCGGCCGACAATGGCGCCGATGCGCGCTTCACGCTGCCGGCCAATGCACTAGCCGGCGGCTATACGCTGCGCTTCGACTATGGCGGCAATACCTACGGCGGCGCTTTCCGCGTGGCGGAATACATCAAGCCGCATTTCGACGTCAATCTCGCACTGGACAAGTCCGACTACGCAACTGGCGAGGCGGTCAAGGGCAAGATCCAGTTGCGCTATCCGGACGGCAAGCCCGTCAAGGATGCCAGGCTGTCTGTCAGCCTGCGCGCGCAGCAGGTGACGATGGTGGAGGGCGAGTTGCAGTACGCCGGCCTGTTCCCGGTCAAGCTGGAGCAACAGGAACTGACCACCGACGGCAGCGGCAATGCCGCGCTGACCCTGCCCGCGGCCAGGGATCCGAGCCGTTACGTGGTCACGGTGTTTGCCAACGACGGTGCGGCCTATCGGGTCAAGGTCACGCGCGAACTGCTGATCGCGCGCGGCGCCACGCCGTACAAGCTGACCGCGCCTGCCAATTTCACCAACCCCGGCCAGAGCGTGACCTTCCAGTTGCAGGCGCTTGCGGCTACCGGTCAGTCACCGGCGCAGGCCCCCGCCAAATGGGAGCTGGTGCGGCTCGAGTCGCGCACCCGCAGCGAAGGCGCGCTCAGCGCAGCCGCAAACGGTGCACTGGCGTTCCCGGTCAAGTTCGAGCAGCCGGGTTCGTACACGCTCTCCGTCAAGGATGGCGCCGGCAATCTGCTGGCCGCCGCCAGCCACTGGGTGGCGGGCGAGGGCCTGCAGACCGTGCCGGGCAATATCGAGATCGTGTTCGATCGCGACCGCTACCGCATCGGCGACACCGCCGAGGCGCTGGTGACGTTCCCGCTCGCCGTGGAAGACGCCTTGCTGACGCTGGAGCGCGACCGGGTGGAGCGGCGCGGCCTGCTGTCCAGGGGCGGCGACTGGCTCTCGCTGGAGAAGGTCACCGACAAGCAGTGGCGCGCACGCATCAAGGTGGGCAACGATTTCAGCCCCAACATGACGTTCTCGGTGCTGTACGTGAAGGACGGCGATTATGTGTTCCAGAACGCCGGCATTGCCGTGGTGCAACCGACCATCGAACTGACGGTCAGGAGCGACAAGCCTGTCTATGCCCCTGGCGACACGGTCACGCTGGACCTGACGAGCGCCTTTGACGGCAAGCCCGTGCCGGCCAATCTCACCGTCAGCGTGGTCGACGAGATGGTCTATGTGCTGCAGCCGGAGATCGCGCCGAGCATCGTCGACTTTTTCTACCATCCACGCCGCAACAGCGTGCGCACCACGTCCAGCCTGAGTTTCATCGGCTACGACCTTGCCGTCTCGGCCCAGCCGGGTGCTGGCGGGCCGGAGCGGGGCCGCTACAACGAGCGCGGCGTGAAGGTGCTGGAGCGCCCGCGCCGCGATGAGAAGGACACTGCTGCGTGGGAGGCCAACCTGCGTACCGGCGCCGACGGGCGGACACGCATGAGCTTCACCATGCCCGATTCGCTGACCCGCTGGCGCGTCACGGTGCGTGCCATGTCGGGCGATGGCATGGTCGGGCAGCGCACCGCCAGCATCCGTTCCGACAAGGGCCTGTATCTGAAGTGGACCGGGCCGCAGCGCTACCGTGCCGAGGACGCCCCGCGCATCGACATGGTGGCCTTCAACCAGGGCGAGCAGGAAGTGGCGGCGGATCTCGTGGTGATCGGCGCCGGCCTGAACGTCAACCAGAGCGTGGCGCTCAAGCGTGGCGCCAACTACGTGCGCCTGCCGGTCTCGCAAAGCGTCTTGCAGAGCGGCGTGGTCAATGCCGAGATCAAGGTGCAGGGCAAGACGGTGGATCGCTTGCAGACCACGCTCACGGTCGAGCCCACTGGCTGGCTCTCGCAGCGAGAGCTGACGTTGCCGCTGGCCGGGGCCAACGCCGCGTTCAAGCTGCCGGCGGATGCGCAGGATGTGCGCCTGCGCTTCGTGGATGGCGCCGCCAGCCAGTTCGCCCGCGTGGCCGACGATCTGCTGGCCTATCCCTACGGCTGCACCGAGCAGACGGCCAGCCGGCTGATCCCGCTGGCTTTGGCGCAGCGCAGCCTTGCGGCCGCCGGTGCCGACACCGGCGGCGGCACGCAGGGCATCGATGCCCTGCTGCGCACTCAGCGCCAGCGCCTGGCGCTGCTGGCCGGTGTCAATGGCCAGTTTGGCTGGTGGGGCGATACGGTGGGCAATAGCGCGCTGCTGACGGCCTATGCCTACTACGCCGATTGGCTGGCAACGCGTGCCGTGGGCATCAGCTTGCCACCCGATCACTGGAAGCGCACGCTGGAAGCCTACAAGCAGGCCATGAAGGAGCCGCTGCTGCATCGCACGCTAGCCCTCTGGTTCATCAACGAAATGGGCCTGCCGGTCGCCACGCAGCTCGGCGGTTTGGCCGGTGAGCTGGCGCGTCCCGGTGCCGATGCGCCCGGTGCCGCGGCGGGCGAAAGCCTGGTGTTCGCCGCGCCGGATTCGCTGCAAGGCCGCCGCGTGGCGGCGGTGCTGGCGGCGCAGCTTTACAGGCAGATCGGCCAGCCGATGCCGGAAGGCCTCGCCGGTGCCGCGGACGCCGCGCGCCAGGCACTGGCTAACGACCCGTCGCCGCTGGTGCAGAGCCTGCTTCTGATGGCCGGCAAGGGCGCAGCCACCTCCGACGTGCAGGCGCTGCTGGCGCGCGCCGGCGCCGCCTCGCCCACCATCGACCGGGCGGTGACGCTGGTCTGGCTCAACAAAGCCCTTGGCGGCGGCCTGGGCCGTGGCCTGGCCGGCGAAAGCGATCCCGCGCTGCGGGTGCCGCAGGGCAACTGGAAGGCCGCGCGTAGCCAGCTAGGCCTGCCGGAATGGCGCTGGAACGGGCCGCAACTGCCCGAGACGCTGGCCCTCACCGTGCCGCAGAACATGGAAGCTGCGTCGCAATCGTTCAATACGAATGCGGTGTTGTCCTACCGCAGCCGCGCCCAGGAAACCTCGCGCCTGCCTGTCGGCGTCGAACGCAAGCTCTATCGCCTGGTACCCACCAGCGATGGCGCCGCGAAGGAGGGCAAGCAAGCCGAGGCAGCCGCCGCGGGTACGGCTGGCCTGGCGTTCTCGGCCAAGCCGGTCAAGCCGGGCGACAAACTCGACAGCAATACGCTCTATGTCGACGAGATCGTGCTGAGCCCGCGCCAGGGCATGTTCCGCTACGGCCTGGTAGAGGCACCGCTGCCGCCGGGCGGCGAGGTCGAAGGCACGACCTGGGGCCTGCGCATCGAGGGGCTGCCGGATCCGGACAACAAGGCCACGGGCCTGCAGCCGTTCCAGCGCGCTGTCACCTACGAGATGGGCATGCTGTCCTATCACCAGCCGGTGGTCTCGCTGGAGCGCCCGGTGGTGCTGCGCCAACTGGTGCGGTTCTCGCTGCCGGGCAAGTTCAACCTGCCGCCGGTGCGCTATTTCCGCATGTACCAGCCGGATGCCAAGGCCCTGCAAGGCGACGGCAAGACGGCCGGCTTCCCCCTGACGGTGGAGTGAGGCCGGCATGAGCGGGGCGGTGCGCAAGGCGACAGCCCGGGCTGCCTATGCGGCGTGCCGCCGGGGGCGCGTGGCGGCACTCGTCGCGCTGGGCGCGGCGTGCGCAGGGACAGCGCTGGCCGCAGCGCCGGCATCCGCCCGCCCCGGCGCGGGCGAGCCCCCGCGTTTCGCGCGCCTCGCCGGCGCCGAGGCCCAGTTGTTCCATCTCGATGGCAACGCCGCAGCAGCGCCCGCGCCGCTGTCCGCGAGCTTGCAGGCGCCGCTGGGCAGCGTGTGGAAGCTGTTCGTCTACAGCTACCTGGTGGGCCGCGACAAGCCTTCGGACGATTACACCTGCCGCGGCGGCGATCCGGAAGAGGCTTACTGCTGCACGGCCGGGCAGAGCATCGATCGCGAACGCGCGCTGATCCAGTCCTGCGGACGCTATTTCGAACCACGCCGGCTGGGTTTGTCCGGTACTGACTGGCGCCGTTTCTGGAAGGAGGCCGGTGCGCCGGCGTGGCTGCAGGACATGCAGGCGATGCAGCCCGAGCGCAAGGTGACCGTGGCCGATCTGCTGGCCGGGCTGCATGCGGTCCCGCCGGCCGCGCAGCAGGCCGCCGCCGCCACCCTGGTCTCCGTGCTGACCGTGGGACGCGGGGAAGGCACGCTGGCCAGCTATGGCAGCCTGCTGCGCGCCAAGACCTGGACTATGCCCGATCCCGCGCGGCCGGGCGCGTCCATCGGCGGTGCCGCTGGCTGGCTGGCCGATGGCAGTCCGGTCTGGCTGGGCGGCTCCGGCGCCAGCGCCAACGTGCTGCGCCGTGCCGCGCCGCGCCTGCAGCCGCTGCTGGCATCCGTGCCGGTGCCCGATGACGGCGCTTGCGTGCTGGTCGACATGTTCGAGCGTTATCCGCTGCGCGATCTGCAAGCCGTTGGCGCCGGGGCAAAGCGGCAAGCCCTGCCGGATGGCCCGCTCAACGGCACCTTCCGCGCCGAATTCACCAACGGCAACAGCCTGCGCGTCGAAAGCCGGGGCGAGCTGACGCTGATGCGCACGCCTGGCGCCGCACCGCGCGTGCTGGGCCGCTTCGGGCTCAACGACTATGTGGCGCGGGTGGTCGAGCGCGAGGGCGACACCACCGAGCCCGAGGCCGCCCGCGCGCTGGCGGTGGCCGCGCGCAGCTACCTGATCCAGCAGGCCACGCGCGAGCAAGGCTGCTTCCATATCGCCGACAGCAGCCGCACCCAGCGCGTGTTGCCGCGCGCCCCCACCGCGTCGGCGCGGCGCGCCGCCGACCTGACCGATGCGCTGGTGCTGTCCGGCGTCGCGGTGCGCTACCACCATGATGCGGGCGGCCCGGGGCGCATGGCCTGGATGGAGGCCCGGCGCGCTGCCGGGCAGGGCCAGGCGTTCGACGCCATCCTGGCACGCTGGTGGCCACAGGCCACGCTGACCTCGTTCCAGAGCCCGGTGGCCGGAGATTGCCTGGCGGTGGCCAATGCGCGGCAATGGCTGGCCCAGCGCGCGCCCCAGTGGGAGCGCCGGCTCGCGGCGGAGCCGGGCTACGAAACCCCGCCGCTGCCTGCCGTGTGCGAAGTCCGCGAAGGGCGCCCTTATGCCGATGCCCGCCGTAACCGTCTCTATATCCACCGGCTTGCCAGTGAGGACGATCGTGTTGCGCTGGCCCACGAATATCTCCACCTTGCGTTCGCCCGCCACCCTCGCGGGCAGGACGAAGACTTTGTCGAAGCCATGGCGCGCAAGCTGGTACGTACGCAGAATCCATGATGAAACCCACCCGCAAACGCATCCGCAACTGGCGCTGTGGCGCGCTGGCCCTGGCCTGTGCCGCAGCACCGCTGGCCGTGGCGGCCGAGCCGGTCGCCGATCTCGAAGGTCCGGTCGGCGGCTGGCGCCACGGTGGCCTGTCCAGCGAACTCGAACGCTACACCGCCGCCTATCCAAAGCCGCCGGTGGACCGGGGCGCGCAAAAGTACCGCACGCTGATCGAGGGGCGCCTGCGCAAAGTCGGCAAGGCCGGCCGCAAGCCGCCCACCCTGGTCGTCAACGGCACCGCCATGCCGCTATATACCGACGAGCAGGGGCGCTTCGCGCGGCCCTGGGCCTTCGGCCGCGGCTCCAACAGCGTGGAGATCGTGTCCGCCGACGGCGCTTCGCGCCAGCGCTTGCAGTTCTACGAGGCCGATGCCACCAAGACCCAGGCCAAGCTGCGCGCCGTGCTGACCTGGGACGATCCCAAGGCCGAGGTCGACCTGCATGTGATTTCGCCGGATGGCGGCCATGCCTTCTTTGCCAGCCCGCTCTTGCCGGAGGGGGGCGGGCTGGACGTGGACAGTGTGGACGGCGCGGGCCCGGAGATTTTTTCGAGCGCGGCGCCGCGTCCCGGCGTGTGGTTGTTCTATGTGAACTACTGGGGCAATTTCAACGCCGCTGGCTACAACTTCGAGAAGGGCGCGAACGAGCGCGACCTGATCACCGCCAAGCTCACGCTGATCTACAACGAGAACACGCTCAACGAAAAGCGTGAGACGCTCGTGGTGCCGCTGCGCAAGCTGGGCGAGCTGGCGCTGATGAAATCGGTGCGGTTCTGAGCAGTAGCGGGCAAGCGGTCAGTAAAAGCGGAAAAACAGCCGCAAAGAACGTCAGTAAGGAAGCATGGATATGCAGCGTTTGCCGAAGTTAGCCATTTTCAGCCTGACCCTGCCGGCGCTGCTGCTGGCGGGGGCCGCGCGCGCGGACGATGCCATCGAGTTCACCACGCCGCGCAACGGCTGGCGCAATTCCGCCGGGGACACCGCGGCCTCGGCCTATACGCAGGAAGTCCACTACCCCGCGGTGGCGGTTTCCACGCGGGCGGGACAGGCCGCCAGCGCGATGATCGCCGGGCGTATCCGTTCAGCGCCGAAGCCTGAGGGCGAGGCCACGAGCCCGTCGCCGGGCGGGCGCGGGCGCCGCACCGGCGCATCGGTTGCCACCCTGGTGGTCAACGGCGTGGCCATGCCGCAGCGGGTCGAGGAAGATGGCCGCTTCTCGCGGCCGTATGCCTTCTCCGGTGGCAGCAACAGCGTGGAAATCCGCAGCGCGCTGGGCGCCAGCAAGCGCGTGCAGTTCTACGACGGCTACCAGGGCAAGACACGCCCGCGCCTGCGCGTGGTGCTGTCCTGGGATAGCGATCAGACCGACCTGGACCTGCACGTGGTGGCGCCTGATGGCCAGCACACGTTCTATGCGAACCGCGTGGCCACCAATGGCGGCGCGCTCGACGTCGATGTCACCACAGGTTACGGGCCCGAGATCTATTCCATCGCCGCGCCGCCGCCCGGCACCTATCTGGTCTACGTCAACTATTACGGCAGCGGCGCCGGCCCGGAGGCCATCACCGTGGCGCAAGTCGCGTTGATCACCGATGAGAACACCCCCAACGAAAAGCAGCAGGTGTTCCGCGTGCCAATGCGCAAGGCCGGCGAGCTGACCCTGATCAAGTCCTTTGTCATGAAGTGATTCCACTGCGGGTGCAAGCCTGGCATTCCCGGCCAGCCCGCATATTTCCTGGAAACCCCAATCGCCATGTCGCAGCAGAAGATCCTGTTCCTCAGCGTTTCCGCCGGCGCCGGCCACATGCGCGCCGCCGAAGCGCTTCGCCTCACCGCCGAAGCCGAATTCCCGGGCGTGCAGACGTTGCACCTCGATGTCATGGAGTACGTCCCGGCGACCTTCCGCAAGCTCTACACCGATTTCTACATCAAGCTGGTCAATAGCTATCCGGCCTTGTGGGGCATGCTGTACCAGCGAACCTCCGAGGCTGACCCGGCCGCGCCGATGCAGAAGCTGCGGCGCGCCGCCGAGCGGCTGAGCACGCGCGCGTTGCGCCGCGCGATCGATGAATTTGCGCCGGATGCCATCGTCTGCACGCATTTCCTGCCCGCGGAGATCCTGATGCATGAGGTACGCCGGCTGCGGCTGGCGGTGCCGGTGTGGGTGCAGGTGACCGATTTCGATCTGCACGGCATGTGGGTGATTCCCAATATGACGGGCTATTTCGCCGCCAGCGAGGAAATCGCCTTTCGCATGCGGGCCAATCGCATCGAGGCCGGCCGCATCCATACCACCGGCATCCCGGTGGTGCCGGCGTTTTCCCACCCGCAGGACCGCCAGGCTTGCGCGCGGCACTTCGGGCTCGATGCGGCCCGGCGCACGATCATGCTGATGGGTGGCGGGGCAGGGCTGGGGGGCCTTGACGAAGTGGCCGATGCACTGATACGGCTCGATCACGATTTCCAGCTGATCGTGCTCGCCGGACGCAACGAGACGGCGCTTGCGCGGCTCAAGACACTGGCTTGTGCACATCCCTCCCGGCTCTTCCCCTTTGGCTTCACCAACGAAGTGGAGCGCCTGATGGCGTGCTCCGACCTGGTCATCACCAAGCCCGGTGGCCTGACCACATCCGAATGCCTGGCGATGGGGGTGCCGATGGTGGTCAATGCGCCCATCCCCGGCCAGGAGGAGCGCAATGCCGATTACCTGCTGGAGCAGGGCGCTGCGCTCAAGGCAGTCGATCTCGTGTCGCTCGAATATCGTGTCCGGCTATTGCTGGCGGAGCCGGCGCGGCTCGATCAGATGCGCGTGCGCGCCCGCGCGCTGGGGCAACCGGCGGCGGCGCGCCGCGTGCTGGGAACCGTGCTGGGGCACCTGGAACGGTGCGGCCAACTGACCGGGCAGGCTGCGGGTGTGGCGCAGGCGGGACGCTGAGATGCGCGCCCTGAATCTCTCGGCTTCGCACCAGCACGCGCAGTCCTGCCCGTCGCGGCATCCACTGGTGCTGATACTTACCGTTGCCTGGACGCTGCTGCTCGCGTATTTCTTCGCCAATGTGGAGATCCAGATCGAAGGCGCCGCGGGCTGGGCGGCAAACTTGCCCACCTGGCGCATCGAACATCACTGGCTCCTGGATATCTTCTGGGGCGGCCGCCCGATGACCGGTTATCACGCGTGGGTGTTCCCTTGCGTGGCACTGTTCTTCCATTTCCCGCTGGTGTACGGCGGACGCTGGAACTGGCGAGCCGAGGCGCGCGTGATTGCCTGCATCATGCTGTTCTGGATCGCCGAGGACTTCCTGTGGTTCGTGCTGAACCCGGCGTTCGGGCTGGCGCGCTTCTCACCGGGTTTCGTGTCCTGGCATATTCACTGGTGGGCCGGCGCGCCGACCGATTACTGGGTTTCGCTAGCGGCGGCGGCGGTGCTTTTCTGGCTGTCGTGCCGGGTGGCGCGCCGCTAGCAGGCGCAGAGCGAACTGAATCATGCCGAAGCCGCTTGCGCGTTGCAGCGCAAATTCCGCCAAGGCGGCGCGTTCACTGAACGCCCCTGGCCGGAGCGACGGCAGGCATCGGCCACGGTTTCTAAGCCGAAGCTATCTTAATGTGATTTAAAGATATCTATACATCGAAAAAATGTGGTGATTATGCCTCATTGAAACATCTCGTCACGCTCCATCCTGGCCCGCTTCGGTACCGATCGTGTTTCTTAGGAGTAGAATCCGACTCTTGTGTACTTTGTAGCATTCTTATAACAAATGAGCCCCCGTCCTTCGCGCATGGCGTGCATTGACGCTCTCAAGGCGATCAGTTCCCAACTGATCGTGCTGCACCATCTTGCGTTCTACGGCCCCATGTCCGATGCGGCGCACGTGCTGGCTCCCGACCTCCTTGACTGGTTCTCGCAGTACGCGCGCATCGCCGTTCAGGCTTTTCTCGTCATCAGCGGCTTCCTGGCGGCGCGTAGCCTGGCGCCGGGCGGGCATCTGGTGGTACCGCATCCCTTGCAGGCGATCTGGCGCCGCTACCAGAAGCTGGTGGTGCCCTACAGCGTGGCCATCCTGATTGCGATTGCCGGTGCCGCCATTGCGCGCACCTGGATGCATCACGACTCCATTCCGTCGGCCCCCGACCTGCATCAGTTCCTGGCGCATGTGCTGCTGCTGCACAACGTGCTCGACTTCGACGCGTTGTCGGCTGGCGTCTGGTACGTGGCCATCGATCTGCAACTGTTCGTCTTGCTGATTGTTGCGCTGTGGGCGGCGCGCCGCTGCGCGCAATGGTTCGATGTCGGCGGCAGCCCGCTCGGGCCGCTGGCGGTGGCGGGGCTGGTCGTGGCTTCGCTGTTCTGGTTCAACCGGGATGCAGCCTGGGATATCTGGGCGATTTACTTCTTCGGCGCCTATGGCATGGGCACGCTGGCGTTCTGGGCTTCCGCACCGGAGCGTTCGCCGGTTGCGTTGCTGGTGCTGGGCGCGGTGGTGCTGGCGGCACTGATCGTGGACTTCCGTCTGCGCATTGCCGTGGCGCTATCCATCGCCCTGCTGCTGGCCGTTGCGCGGCGCGGAGGGTGGCTGGATCGCTGGCCGCAGGCCCCGAGCCTGGCATTTTTCGGGCGCATTTCCTACTCGGTCTTCCTGGTGCATTTCCCGGTATGCCTGGTCGTGAACGCGGTGGTATTCCACGTTGCACCGAATCGGCCACTGCTCAATGCACTGGGCATGATACTGGCCTGGCTGTTGAGCAACGTTGCCGGCACCGTGTTCCACCGTTACGTGGAGAGTACCGACCCGCTGCGCGCATTGCGCACGGCTTTGTGGCCGGCGCGCGCGGAGCCGGCCCAGCGGCAGCAGGGCGGGCAGCATCGGTCGACCTGACCCCTCGCGATCACAGTCTAGCGGCACCCCGCCCCAGCGGCCGGGTGCCGCTTTTCTTTTGCATGGTGCCTGTGCACCATGAACTGGCCAGCGGAGCGGCGCGCGCACGCGGACGGTGCGGCACGCCATCGTGCGGCATGCAACACAGGGTAGAAACTAGCATTGGGATATGGCACGAAGGTTGCCTACTATGGAATTGCAAACCTGACCGTTTGGTCAGGATTCCTGTTCCGAGGCAGCCATGTCCGACCATATTGTCCTGACTTCGCACGCTCGCCGCGACAAGCCGGCCGAACCCATCCACTGGGGGGCCGCCACGGCGGCGGAGCGCGGACCCGTGATCGCCAGCGTGACCAATCCGGCCCAACGCAATGTCATTGGCACCCACTCCGGCGCCTATGCGGTGTATCGGGCGCTGGCGGTGGCCTCCGGCAAGTTGCAGCGGGATCATCGCGCCGATCTCACCGATACCTCTCCGGCGGAAATCGTCGGGCCCCATCCGCAATGGAGCGACCCGGACAAGATCGTTTCCCTGGATCCTTGGGGCCATCTGGTCTCGACTGCCTTTGCAGACCGCATCGCGGCGGGTATCGATATCCGGCCGACGATCGCCATTACGCGGGCACACATCAATATGCCGGAACTGACGGGAGCCATTGCAGCCGGCCGCCTCACGCCTGACGGCCAGATCCTGCACGCCAATGGCGACGTGCGTGTCACCAAGGCAGCAATCGACCCGGTCTGGTACCTGCCGGCGCTGGCGCGCCGTTTCGAGATCAAGGAGAGCATGCTGCGCCGCAGCCTGTTCGAGCAGACCGGCGGCATGTTCCCCGAACTGGTGACGCGGCCTGACCTGAAGGTGTTCCTGCCGCCGATCGGCGGCATGACCCTGTACTTTTTCGGCGATGTGGGCAAGCTCGGCAAGCCCGAGACCAGGGTGGCCTGCCGCGTGCACGACGAGTGCAACGGCTCGGACGTATTCGGCTCCGATATCTGTACCTGCCGGCCCTACCTGGCGCACGGCATCGAGGTTTGCATCGAGATGGCGCAGCAGGGCGGGGTTGGCCTGGTGGTCTATAACCGCAAGGAGGGCCGGGCACTGGGCGAAGTGACCAAGTTCCTGGTCTATAACGCCCGCAAACGCCAGGTCGGCGGCGACCGGGCCGAGACGTATTTCGCGCGTACGGAGTGCGTGGCCGGCGTGCAGGACATGCGCTTCCAGGAACTCATGCCCGATGTATTTCACTGGCTTGGCATCAAGCGTATCGATCGCTGGGCTTCGATGAGTAATATGAAGCACGGGGCGCTGACCGCTCAGGGTATCGAGGTGGTCGAACAGGTAGCGATTCCCGATGCACTGATCCCGGCCGATGCCCGAGTGGAAATCGATGCCAAGGTGGCGGCTGGCTATTTCACGAGCTATACCCCGCCCGGTGCCGAGGAACTCGCGCTGGCCAAGGGTAGAGGACTGGACGAATGAACGAGATACCCGAAGCGGGCGGCCCGCAGGGCTCCCCCAGTGCGTTCACGAATGACGCGGATGGCCGCGGCGGATGGGCCTGTCCCGTGCCGCCTGACCATCCGGCCGCGGCGCTGCTGACCGGCCTGGCGGTACGCACCCGATGCGCCGCCGTGACGGACCATGTGGCGGCAGGCGCGTCAGAACTGTTCACGTGGCACCCGGAACGGATTCCGGCGGTGGCCGATTATGTGGCGACCACCATCCGGGAACGTTATCCGGACCTGAACGTGCCGTACCACAGCCGCTGGCGCCACTTTGAAAGCGGCGGTCACGGCGAGAGGCTGGACCGCTGGCAGATCCTGTGCGAACGCGGCGGGCTTTCCGGCGAGGCTGACCGCGAGGAGCGCGCCCGCATCGGCATCGATCTGGTGATTCCCAGCGTGTTACTGGACGCCGGCGCAGGCCCCGACTGGCGCTACCGCGATCCGGCCAGCGACCTGCTGCTGACCCGTTCCGAGGGGCTTGGCGTAGCCAGCTTCGACTTGTTCGCGCGCGGTGGTTTTTCCGCCCAGCCGGGCCAGCCGCTGCGCTCCGATGCCGAGCGGCTGATGCGGATCGATGCGCCTTCCATCGCGACCGCCTTCCAGGTGGCACAGCATAATCGGCTGGTTGGCCTGGACGGCCGTGCCGGCCTGCTTCGCCGGTTGGGCGAAGTGGCGCAGGCCACGCCGGCCGTGTTCGGCACGCCTGCGCGTCTGGGCAACCTGTATGACTACCTCAAGGCACATGCCGTCGACGGCCGGATCGAGGCCGGCTTTGTGCTGACCACGCTGCTGGTAGCGCTCGGGCCCGTGTGGCCGGGGCGCGTCAGCCTCGGTGGCATATCGCTGGGGGACTGCTGGCCACATCCGGCCTGTGCCGACGGGCTGGTGCCTTTCCACAAGCTGACGCAGTGGCTGACGTACTCGCTGCTGGAGCCGCTCGAAGATGCCGGCCTGGCCGTGACCGGGCTGGAGGCGCTGACGGGCTTGCCGGAATACCGCAATGGTGGCCTGCTGTTCGATTTCGAACTGATGGTGCCGCGCGATCCCGGATTTGCAGCCTTGGCGCATACCGTCGATGAGCCGGTTATCGTGGAGTGGCGTGCCCTTACGGTGACGGGGCTGGACCTTGTGGCCGCGTCGGTGCGCGAGGCGCTTGGCCTGTCGGCCGCGGCGTTCCCGCTTGCCCGCGTGCTGGAAGGCGGCACCTGGGCCGCGGGACGGCGCATTGCCGCCAAGCGCAGGCCCGGCGGTCCGCCGCCGTTCGTCATCAANNNCGTTCGTCATCAATAGCGATGGCACGGTGTTCTGACCGATATCGCAGCCACGCGCCGAGCCGCAGCAAGACCTCTTCGCGACCGCCCTCCAGGAGCGCATCATGACCGACCTCTCCGCCGTACCGCCCGTCACTCCGTCCGTGCTGGTGGTGGACCATCCGCTCGTGCAGCACAAGGTCACGCTGGTACGCAGCGAAGACACCACCACCGATAACTTCCGCCGGCTGGTGCGCGAGATCAGCCAGTTGCTGACCTATGAAGCGACCCGCGACCTGGCGATGGAAACGATCTCCATCAAGACCCCGATCGCACCCATGCAGTCGCCGGTGCTGTCGGGCAAGAAGCTGTGCCTGGTATCGATACTGCGCGCCGGCAACGGTTTCCTTGACGGCATGCTGGAGTTGCTGCCGGCCGCGCGGGTAGGGCACATCGGCTTGTACCGCGACCCCGAAACGCTGGAGCCGATCGAGTACTACTTCAAGATCCCGGAGGATATCCACGAGCGGCTGGTGATCGTGGTGGACCCCATGCTGGCCACCGGCAACTCCGCCATCGCCGCGCTCAATCGCCTGAAGGAAGCCGGCGTGAGCACGCTCAAGTATGTGTGCCTGATCGCGTCGCGGCAGGGGCTGCGTGCCCTGCAGGCAGCGCACCCCGACGTGGCCATCGTCACCGCCGCCATCGACGAGGAGCTCAACGAGCACGGCTACATCGTGCCCGGCCTGGGCGATGCCGGCGACAGGCTCTACGGCACCAAGTAATGGGAGCGCCGGCCACGGCGCCGCCCCCGTGCTTTCCGCTGCCGCGGGAGGCGGCGGGCGGCCGTATCCGCCAGGAGAACGAGGCGCTGATCCTGCACGCTGCCGAGCATGTGTTCGCGCGGGCCGGGTTTGCCGGTGCCACCATGAACGAGATCGCCACGCGCGCCGGCGTGCCGAAATCCAACCTGCATTACTACTTTCGCACCAAGCAGGCGCTGTACCGGGCGGTGCTGGCCCATACGCTCGCACTGTGGCTGTCCGAGACCGACATCATCGACGCTGGGCAAAGCCCGCAGGTAGCTCTTGAACAGTACATCCGCGCCAAGATGCGGTTGTCGGCGAGCCATCCCGACGCCTCGCGCGTATTCGCCAATGAACTGCTGCACGGTGCGCCGGAAATCTGCGATGTGCTCAACGGCGCGCTGCGCGCGCTGGTGGCGCGCAAGGCCGGCGTGATCCGTGAGTGGATCGCGCGTGGCGAGATGGCCAGCGTGGATCCGCAGCACCTGTTTTTCACCATCTGGGCCGCTACCCAGACCTATGCCGATTTCGAGTCGCAGGTATGCGCCGTCCTCGGGGTGAGCCACCTGGGCCAGCGCGATTACGAACAGGCCACCGACCATCTTGTGCGGCTTTTGCTGCGCGGATGCGGGCTGGAGCCGGCCGGCCTGGCCACGGAGTTATCGTCAACAAGGGGAGAACGTCATGAGGTTTGAGGGTAAGCGCAGGACCTGGTTGAAATTCGCGGCGGCCGCCGCCAGCGTGGCCGCCCTTGGCGGTGCCGCGCCCGCGCAGGCGCAAGCCAGGCTGAAGGTGGCGGCGGTGTACACCGTGCCGGTCGAACAGCAATGGGTGTCGCGGATTCACAAGGCGCTCAACGAGGCCAAGGCACGCGGCGAGATCGACTATGTATTCTCGGAGAGCGTGTCCAATGCCGACTACGAGCGCGTGCTGCGCCAGTATGCCGAGCAGGGGTCGGCGCTGATCCTGGGTGAATCCTTCGCCGTGGAGGCGGCGGCGCGCAAGGTGGCCAAAGACTATCCCAAGACCGCTTTCCTGATGGGCTCCTCGGGCAAGCCGCAGGCGCCGAATTTCTCGGTATTCGACAACTACATCCAGGAGCCTTCCTACCTCACCGGCATGATTGCCGGCGGCATGACCAAGACCAACCACATCGGCATGGTGGGTGGCTATGCCATCCCCGAGGTCAACCGGCTGATGCACGCCTTCATGGAAGGCGCGCGCGAGGTGAATCCGAAGGTCAGGTTCACCGTCAGCTTCATCGGTTCCTGGTTCGATCCGCCCAAGGCCAAGGAGGCGGCTTTCGCCATGATCGACAAGGGTGCCGACGTGCTCTACGCCGAACGCTTTGGCGTATCCGATGCCGCCAAGGAAAAGGGCAAGCTGGCAATCGGCAATGTCATCAACACCCAGCCGCAATATCCCGCCACGGTAGTGGCCTCGGCGCTGTGGAATATGGAGCCCACGGTCGGCGCGGCGCTTGGCAAGGTCAAGGCGGGCCAGTTCAAGAGCGAGGACTACGGTCCCTACTCGCTGATGAAATTCAAGGGGGCCGAACTGGCGCCGCTGGGCACGTTCGAAGGCAAGGTTCCCGCCGATGTGATGACCAAGGTCAGGGCCAGGGAGAAGGCCATCCTCGACGGCAAGTTCGCAGTCAAGGTGGTGGAGACGGAGCCGAAGTCGACGCAGTGAGGGCGGCTTTCGCCTCGCTATTCCCCGCCGCTGGCTTGCCCCCTTTCCTCCGCCTGGGAGCGAAGAGCAAGCCAGCGCAACCTGACCGCCACATCGATCAACCACCCATGCAAGTCCCCATCCTGCGCCTGAGCAACATCACCAAGCGCTTCGGGCAACTGACCGCCAATGACGATATCTCGCTGGAACTGCGGCGCGGCGAAGTGCTGGCCCTGCTGGGCGAGAACGGCGCCGGCAAGAGCACGCTGGTCAGCATCCTGTTCGGGCACTACGTGGCCGATGCCGGCACGGTGGAGGTCGACGGCCAGCTTTTGCCACCCGGCCAGCCACGCGCGGCGCTTGCCGCCGGCATCGGCATGGTGCACCAGCATTTCACGCTGGCCGACAATCTCTCGGTGCTGGACAACATCATGCTCGGCACCCAGCCGCTGTGGCATTGGCGCCTGGAACGGCGCGCGGCGCGTGACAGGGTGCTGGCGCTGGCCGAGCGCTTTGGCCTGGCCGTGCGGCCGCAGGCCAGGGTGGGCGAGCTGTCGGTGGGCGAGCGCCAGCGCGTGGAGATCGTCAAGGCACTGTACCGCGGCGCCCGCGTGCTGATCCTTGACGAGCCCACCGCGGTGCTGACGCCGCACGAGTCCGAAACGCTGTTCGCCACGCTGGCGCAGTTGATTGCCGAGGGGCTGTCGGTGATCTTTATCAGCCATAAGCTCGACGAAGTGCTGCGGGTGTCCGATCGCATCGCCGTATTACGCGGCGGGCGGCTGGTGGCGCAGTGCGCGGCGGCGCAGACCAGCAAGGCCGAACTGGCGGAGCTGATGGTGGGCCGGGTGGTGTCCATGCCGGAACGCGCCGCGCGGCTGGACGCGGACGGTGCCAGTGAGGCGCCCGCCGTGCTGGCGTTGCAGAAGGTTGGCGCGTGTGGCGCGGACGGCCGCGCGCTGTTGCGCGAAGTCAGCCTGCAGGTACGGGCTGGCGAAATCGTGGGCATCGCCGGCGTGTCCGGCAACGGCCAGGCCGCGCTGGCGGAACTGACCAGCGGCACGCTGGCGGCCGCCGAGGGCCATGTCACGTTGGCTGGCAAGCCAATGCCGGCCAGGCCGCGCGCATGGATCGAGGCAGGCGTGGCGCGCGTGCCGGAGGACCGCCACGCGGTGGGCGTGATCGGCGACCTGACCGTTTGGGAGAACGCCGCCAGCGAGCAACTTGGCGAGCCGCGTTTTTCGCGTGGGGGGGTGATCCGGCGCGCGGCGGCGCAGCGGTTTGCGCGGGAACTGGTCGCGCGTTTCGATGTGCGCACCGCCGGTATTGACGTGCCGGCCCGGACCATGTCGGGCGGCAATATGCAAAAGCTGATCCTGGGCCGGGCGCTCTCGGTGCGGGGCGAAGGGAGGGTGCCGCTGCTGGTCGTGGCCAGCCAGCCCACCTGGGGGCTGGATATCGGCGCGGTGGCCTATGTGCGTGCGCGCCTGCTCGATGCAGCGCAAGAGGGTGCGGCCGTGTTGCTGATCTCGGAAGACCTCGATGAACTCCATGCGCTGGCCGACCGCATTGCCGTGATGCACGCAGGCCGGCTGACCGAGGCGCGTCCGACGGCAGCATGGACGCTCGGAGAACTCGGACTGGCGATGGCCGGTGCCGGCGAAGGCGCGCATGGCGCTGCTGGAGCGGGGGAGGTACTGCATGCGGCTTGAAGCCCGAAGCGGCGTCTCGCGCGTGGCCATGCTGGCCGCGCCCATCATGGCGATCGTTGCTACCTTGCTGATCTGCGCGTTGCTGGTGCGTTGGGCCGGTGCGCCGGTGGGACGTGCTTACATGCTGCTGCTCGAAGGCGGCTTCGGATCGCGCTTTGCCTGGTCGGAAACGCTCACGCGCGCTACGCCGCTGATCCTGACCGGCTTGTCGGTTGCTGTAGCGTTTCGCGCCCGCCTGTTCAATATCGGCGCCGAAGGGCAGCTCTATCTCGGCGCGCTGGCGGCGGTGGCCGTTGGCGGCCAGGTCGATGGCGCGGCGGCGCCCTGGGCGCAGCAGCTGCCGACGGGCTTGCTGTTCGTGCTGATGGTGGCGGCCGGCATGCTGGCCGGAGCCTTGCTGCTGCTCGGGGCCGCATGGCTCAAGACGCGGCTTGGCGTGGATGAGGTGGTTACGACCTTGCTGGCCAACTTTATCGTGCTGCTGTTTGTCTCAATGATGCTGGACGGCCCGATGAAAGACACCACGGCGATGGGGTGGCCGCAATCGGTGCCGCTGGTGCCGGAGCTGGAATTGTCGAAACTGATGGCGCGCTCGCGCGTGCACAGCGGGCTGCTGCTGGCTGGCGCGCTTGCCGTGATCCTGTGGGCGGTCAACCGCTTCACGGTGTTCGGCCTGCAGATGCGCGCGGTGGGCGCCAATGCGCGCGCCGCGGCGTTCGCCGGCATGCCGGTGCGGCGCGTGACGATGTGGGCCGCGCTGTTGTCGGGCGGGCTGGCGGGATTGGCAGGCGTGGTGGAGGTGGCAGGACGCACCAGCTATCTCACGCTCGATATTTCGCCGGGCTACGGCTACGCCGGCGTGGTCATCGCCATGCTGGCGGGGTTGCATCCGCTGGGCGTGGTGGCGGCGTCGGTATTCGTGGCGGGGGTGCTGGTGGGGGCGGACGGCATGAGCCGCGCGGTGGGCGTGCCCAACAGCATTGCCGACGTGATCGTGGCGGTGGCGCTGCTCGCCATGCTGGTGGCCACCATGCTGACACGCTACCGTATCCGTTTCGATGCGCGGGGCAAGGCGGCCTGATGGAATTGCTCGATATCCTGGCCTCGGCGCCATTCTGGATCGCGGTGCTGCGCGTGGCCACGCCGCTGGTCTTCGGCACGTTGGGCGTGTTGCTGTGCGAGCGCGCCGGCGTGCTCAACCTCGGCATCGAAGGCATCATGGTGGCCGGCGCGTTCGGCGGCTGGCTGGCGGTCTATCATGGCGCCCCGCTGTGGGGCGGGGTCGCTGTGGCCGCCGCCGTGGGACTTGCCTTCGGCCTGCTGCACGGCTGGCTGACGGTGAGCCTGGCGCTGTCGCAGCACGTGGCGGGCCTGGGCGTCACCATGCTGGCCACCAGCCTGTCCTACTATGCCTACCGGATCGGCTTCGCCTCGGTGTCCACGCCACCCACCATCACGCCCTTCGCGCCGATGCGCTGGATCGAGGACGTGCCGCTGCTCGGCCGCGTGCTGGGCCCCGTCTTCGGCCAGGAAAGCGCGTTGACGCTGCTGGCGCTGGGCCTGGTGCCCGTGGTGGCCTGGGTGCTTTATCGCACGCCGCTCGGCCTGGCCGTGCGCATGGTCGGCGAGAACCCCGCCGCTGCGGAGGGGCAGGGGATTCGGGTAGGCGCCATGCGCATCGGTGCGATCATGGCCGGTTCGGCGTTGATGGCGGTGGGGGGTGCATTCCTGACGCTGTCCGCCTTTAATGCATTCTTCTTTAATATGATCAACGGGCGGGGCTGGATCTGCGTGGCCCTGGTGGTATTCGCGTCCTGGCGGCCGGGCCGTGCGCTGGCGGGCGCCTTGCTGTTTGCCGCCTTCGATGCGCTGCAACTGCGCCTGCAACAGAGCGGTGCCAGCCTGCCGGGTCTGCCGCCGCTGCCGTATCAGCTGTACCTGATGCTGCCGTACGTGCTGTCGATTCTCGCGCTGGTGCTGGTGGCGCGGCGCGCCACTTACCCGCAGGCGCTGATGAAGCCCTATCGCAAGGGCGAACGCTGAGTCCAATAACACGTAGCGAATAACACACAACCACTATGCTCGATCTTATCCTGCGCAACTGCACGCTTCCCGATGGCCGCACCGGCATCGATATCGGCATCGCGGGCGACCGCATCAAGGCAGTCGAGCCGGCGCTCAAGGCGCCAGCGGCGGCCGAGGTCGATGCGGCGGGGCAGCTTGTCACGCCGCCCTTTGTGGATGCGCATTTCCATATGGACTCCACGCTGTCCTACGGTTTGCCGCGCATCAACCAGTCGGGCACCTTGCTCGAAGGCATTGCGCTTTGGGGCGAGCTCAAGCCGCTGCTGACGCAGGATGCCATTGTCGAGCGGGCACTCGCCTATTGCGACTGGGCGGTGGCCAAGGGCCTGCTGGCGATCCGTTCGCATGTGGATGTGTGCGATCCGCGCTTGCTTGCCACCGAGGCGCTGCTGCACGTGCGCGAGAAGGTGCGGCCTTACCTCGACCTGCAACTGGTGGCCTTTCCGCAGGACGGCGTGCTGCGCGCGCCCGGCGCGCTCGACAATCTCAAGCGCGCGCTGGGCATGGGCGTCGACGTGGTGGGTGGCATCCCGCATTTCGAGCGCACCATGGCCGATGGCGCGGAGTCCGTGCGCATCCTGTGCGAACTGGCCTGCGAGCGCGGGCTGCGGGTGGACATGCATTGCGACGAGAGCGACGATCCGCTGTCACGCCATATCGAGACCCTGGCCTGCCAGACCGTGCGGCTCGGGTTGCAGGGCCGGGTCACAGGGTCGCACCTGACCTCGATGCACTCGATGGACAACTACTACGTGTCCAAGCTGATTCCGCTGATTCGCGAATCCGGGGTGGCGGCCATCGCCAACCCGCTGATCAACATCACGCTGCAGGGCCGGCACGACAGCTACCCGAAGCGGCGCGGCATGACGCGCGTGCCGGAACTGCTGGCCGGCGGCGTGCCGGTGGCATTTGGCCACGATTGCGTGATGGACCCCTGGTACAGCCTGGGCTCCGGCGACATGCTGGAGGTGGCGCACATGGGCCTGCATGTGGCGCAGATGACGGGGCAGGAGGCGATGCGCGCGTGTTTTGCCGCCGTCACCGAGACGCCGGCGCGGATCCTCGGGCTGGAGGGTTACGGTATCGCGCCGGACTGCCGCGCGGACCTGGTGCTGCTGCAGGCGCGCGATCCGGTCGAGGCAATCCGCTTGCGTGCTACCCGTCTGCTCGTGCTGCGGGCGGGCAAGGTGGTGGCGAGCACGCGTCCGGCTACCGCCACCTTGCACCTGGATGGCAGGCCCGGGCAGGTCAGTTGCCAGCCTTGAGTCCGGCTTTGGGAATACTGGTCAAAAATTGCAGGGCAGGTATTGACAGCTAATTCTGCAATCTGCATAATGTTGTTCTTCGCAGCGCTGCAGCAGCAAAGCAGTGAGACGAAGCCCAGATGGCGAAATTGGTAGACGCACTAGGTTCAGGTCCTAGCGGTGGCAACACTGTGGAGGTTCGAGTCCTCTTCTGGGCACCAAGACTCGATGAAAAAGGCCGTTGCTTATGCAGCGGCCTTTTTCTTTTGTGCCGCCGCGATCTGTGCCGCGGCAAGGCCTTCTGGTCTGCTCAGGGTCCTGCGGACCAGGATTGCATCCTCCACTCATCGGCGTCCGCGGACTGGCTTGCCGATGTGCCATCGGCCCTCAAGGCCGATACTGGTGTCAGCCGCCCTACATAAGCCAGCTTGCGCGTGACCCGGAAAGAGGGCACGTCGCCTTCCCGCATATGCAGCAGGTCGGCCGGCGAGACCGCGTCGTCCGCCGCGCTTGTCAGCGACAGGCCGGCCGCCCGGTAGGAAGCGAGCACCAGTTGCGAGCAGAAGAAGCTGTTGCGCGCATCCAGCTCGTTGGGCGCCATCTGGATGGCGCTGAAGCTGCGCATGCAGGCGTTGCGGACCACGCCGGGCACACCCGGCAGTTCGCACAGACGCCGCTCCAGCGAGAACGGCGCATGCATGGCGATGCCGAGATGGTTATACGGCTGGCCTACCTGGGCCATCGCGAAGGCATGCAATTTGAGGCGCATGTCATCGTCGAGCCCGGGGTGGCGGTAAGCCACGATGATGTCGCCGTCATTCAGCGCCTGTTGCAGCGGATAGACCCGAACGCCCGAGCCCACTGCCTCCACCACATTGCCGCCGCCCACATAGACGGCCGAGTGGCTGACCTGCGATATCGTCGCCAGCCGGATCGCCGAAGAGTTGAAAGAGGTGGCTGCCGAGAGCAGGATATCGCCGACCTGCAAGGCGTCGATATCCAGTGGGCGCACTTCGACCCCGGACACCTCCAGGCTCATCTGCTGGAAGCGTAGCGGCAGCCCGGAGCCCTGTGCCGCAGCGACATTGAGATCGTCCGCGTGGCTGCCCCATTGCGTCGCGCAGGCGCCCAGTGCGAGGCCCGCCAGCGCCGCACCGGCAATCATCAGGGGCCGGCTCATGCCTCGTCGTCCTTGCGCGCCGGAGGCATGCGCCTAAAGGGAAAGAGTTGCTGCCGTACGAAGCCGTCGGGCATGTAGTCGCCGACCACGCCGTATTTTTCGGGGAAGCGCCTGCCGGACTTTACCGCGGTGCCGAACAGGTAATCGAGGAAGGCGTAGTGCGCCGAGTAATTCTTGTCGATCGCCTCGTCATCCGAGGCGTGGTGCCAGTGATGGAAATCCGGAGTCACCACCAGGTAGCGCAGCGGGCCCCACGGCAGGTGGACATTGGCGTGGTTGAATACCGCCTGGAAGCCTACGATGATGATGTACGCGTCGATGACTGCCTTGTTGAAACCGAGCACATACAACGGCGCCAGCACCAGCACCCGCGTGAACACCAGTTCGAGGATGTGCTGGCGCGAACCGGCGAGCCAGTCCATGGTCTTGGTGCTGTGGTGCACGGAATGGAACTTCCACAGGAAAGGCACCTCGTGATAGGCCCGATGGGTC
The DNA here is from genome assembly GCF_000611145.1 of Cupriavidus sp. SK-3. NCBI lineage: Bacteria > Pseudomonadati > Pseudomonadota > Betaproteobacteria > Burkholderiales > Burkholderiaceae > Cupriavidus > Cupriavidus sp. SK-3. The sequence goes on from NZ_JFJV02000075.1 coordinate 171,054, forward strand.
CAGTACTGCGCAAGGTCGGCTGCCAGTATGCACAGCAGCAGTTGCAGCAGGAAGGGGATACCTCCCACGAAAGCATGCACGCTGTCGCGGACCAGCCAGCCGAACAAGCGGAAGATCAGGAAGTTGACCGTCAGCAGGATCAGGCCAACGATGAAGTGATTGACCGCGAAATGCACGAGGTCGGTCTGCCATTCGCGGCGAAACACGGCTTGCCCGCGATAGAGCGGGAACATCTTTTCGATGACCACGAAAATCAGTGTCGAGCCCAGCAGGTCGAGGATGAACCAGTCCAGGCCGATATATGGCGTGTGGTCCGGGAAGTCCCCCACCGGTACTCGCGAGCCACCGAGCGCCACGGCCAGCGCCACGAGCGCGAAGGCAGCGGCATTCAGACTGCGGCGGCGCCCAAGCACCAGGTTGCTGAGCGACAGGCCGCCTGACACCAGCAGCGCGGCAAACAGGACGTGGCGCAATACGTCGACCGAATACTTGTGGCGCAGTTCGGGCGTGGTCAGGTATTGCGGGAAATGGAAAGCGATCACGCCCAGCAGGCTGAGTCCGCCCAGGGCCAGCGCAAGGATGGCCGTGATCAGGCCGCGTCCGGCCGCGAGCTCGCCGCTGCTGCCCAGCAGGTCGCGCGTATCGCGCAACACGTTGTGCACCGGGGCGATTGGCAGTTTCCCGGCTGCGCCGTTCTGTTTCATTTTTGAATCATCGGACACGCCAGGATTTTCAGGCCTGTCGGTCGAATCGCTATTTATCCGCATCTTCCGCTATTCCGTTGTTTTGCTTCTTCTTGTTCTGCTACGGCTGGCGCGCCGGGCATCGCTGCCGGGGCTGGCTGCCAGCCGCGATCCTAGCGGAGCGCTTTCGATTTGCATAGCAATGTGGCGCCGTCCGACACGTTCCGGCCGGCAGGCGAACGGTCCTGTGCGGCGCCCCACGCAATGCGTGCCAGCGCCCTAACGTTTGGCCAGTGTTTGACCTATGCTCTAGCAAAGCCGACATGGTTTTTTTCAGCCAGGGGTTGCAGTCATGGCCAGGCGCGTGTCATCTGCTAGCGCAACGGGAGGCGGTGCCAGCACCGCTGGTACTGGTTATTGCGCGCACGCTGTCCACTCCCATCCGTGTCGCCAGTGCTGTTGCTCGATTCTTGCGATGCTGCTGGCAGCCCTGGTGCAGGCCGAGGAGCGCCCCACGCCCGGCAACGCCGGCCTCGGCTGGAACCAGCCTGAATCTGATCCGTACGCGCAGGTTGCCAGCAATGCTCCGCCGTCGTCTGAGCAGGCTGCCGGCAACGCCTTGGCGCTGCCTCCGCAGATCGTCGGCAGCGACCTCCCGGATCCGCCTGCGCCGGCAGCGCGGCTCGCCGTGGAGGATACGCAGCCACCTCTGGTGGCGTCGATCGGCAAATGGGCCTGGACCGACGGGTCACCTCCTCCCGGTGCGTACAATGACGCCCCCGGCCCCTCGGCGGGCGTGCTCGATCCGATATATGCCGGACCGGCCAACGGGCCGCGGCCAGCCAAACTTTCCCTGCACCTGGACGATGTCACATCTGCCACCGGCTTCGTCGGCAACCGGATGCAAAGCATGGCTGTGGCGCTGGATACCGTACTCCCGCGCAGTGGCGGCCTGACGATTCAACCGCGCTTGCAACTCGCCTATCAGCCTGCTCCCGACAGGAGCGCATCCGGCTTCCTGGCCGGGCAGCAGGCAGACGCAAGCGCCGCAGAAGTCGTCCTGCGGGTCTACCGCACACAGCCGAGTCGGCTTACCGGAGTCAACGGTGTGTATCCGTTTGTCGAAGCCGACCTGTGGCAGGACCGCAAGCAGGTGATCAATATCAACGGCACACGCATCGATCCCGACATGCTGCGCGGACTTCTCTCTGTCAATCTCGGAGCGCACGGCAGCACCAACGGCGGCGTCAAGCTCTGGGTCAAGCTGAAAGCCGGCCGCAATCCTGGCGGCACTCTGGGGGCGCGCTACCGCTGGTAGGGGCGAGTCGCGCGCTTGCGCTGCGCCGGATTCAGCTGGTTCACCGCCGCATGAAGGGGCCTTCAGACCAAATCAAAGAAGAGGGCTTGCATTTCTGCGCCGTTGCGCTAGAATGCCGTCTTCGCGTGCGGCTGTAGCTCAGTTGGATAGAGTACTTGGCTACGAACCAAGGGGTCGTGGGTTCGAATCCTGCCAGCCGCACCACCAATGACAAGGGTCAGCACGTTTCGCGTGCTGACCCTTTTGTCTTTCTCGGGCGCCGGGATACACCCAGGAGTACACCGACGAATGGGCTGTCTTGCGCCAGGGTGAGGGCGGGCAGGTCGATTGTTTGTGTTTTCGATTCCTTGGCCTGACCAGCGCGGAGGCGAGTTGAAGACGCCTTCCTTACTCTTGTTGCAGTTTCGTGCGATTGTCAGCGGCTGCACTAGCCGCGCCGAACCCGTCAGCAAGCCAACTCCATACCGTCTCCTCCTCCATCCATGTCCTCCGAAATTGAAAAAGCTGCGGCCATTGTCTGGGTCAAGATCCAGATGGCGAAGCACGGACTCTCCTTGGCAGACCTGGAGGATGCTGGCTGTTTCCCGTTGCCGGAACCGGAACAGAAGCCAGTGGCACGCTATCGCGACGCGCAGGGGCGAAGCTGGGACGGGCAGGGCGAGATGCCTTCCTGGTTGCAGCGGGCGGTCAGCGCGGGCCAGAGCCAGGAGCATTTCCGGGTCGTCGGATGACCGGGCGCAATGCCGCCTTTCGCCCGTCCAAATGCTGGCGCCAGCATTTCATGGGATGACGAAGAATGGCTTTCCATTTTTTGGGATCCGCCCGCCGCACATCGCTCAAGTAAATCTCATGGTGCTTTCCGGTTCGGACTGCATGCATGCCGATATATGCTCCGGCTCGATGCGGGCAACAACATCTGGGCGATCGCGATCGGCGCCGGGCTGATGGTCTATCTCGACCGCAACAAGCGGCAGGAATTCCTCAAGCGCTGGAACGACGCGCTGGCACAGCCGCGCTAAGCCTAGGGCTGCACTACGGCTTGCCGCCACTGCAGGATGAAATCCCGGTAGTTCTGGTTGTTGAGATAGCCAATCAGGCCCGGCCCGACCGCAATCGGCCTCAGGCTGCCGCCAAGCCTTTGCCTGAGGCGGGCGGCGGTGAATTCGCCTTCGACGTCGTCGCGCAGCGCGTAGAGGTGTGCGCTGTTCGCAATTACGGCCTGGCCGCGCTTGGACAGCGTGTAGTCCACCCAGAGCTTCGCGGCGTTGGGATGTGCCGCCCTCTTGTTGATCACGATGATGCGTGACATGACAAGCGTGTAGTCCTTCGGAAACACATAGCCCAGCGATGGATTCTTCTGCGCCTGCGCCACCGTGTAGGCGCCCAGCAGGTTGTAGCCAACCAGCACCTGGCCCGAGGCCACGCGCCTGGCCATGGCGTCGGTCGTCAGGTCGAGGCGGACCGCCGCCTTGCCCAGGGCCCGGGCGACATCCCAGAATGCGGGCGATACAGCGACATCCTGCGTGGCAAGAAAGAAGCCGAGTCCGGACTTTTCAATATCGTAGCTGACCACCTTTCCCTTGAAGCGCGTTGGGTCGCTGTTCAGAAGCCGGGCCAGGTCGGCATGTGTCTGCGGCACTTCGCCGGCCGGCATCAGCTTCTTGTTGTAGGCGACGACGATCGGCTCGTAGGTGGTGGCGAAGGCCTGGTTCTTCCAACTGGCCCACTCCGGGAAGTTCGCTTTTTCGGGAGAGTCGTAAGTCATGGTGTAGCCACTGTCGACCAGCGCGGCTTGCTGATCCATGGCTGAACTCCACAGCACGTCAGCGGATTCGCCGCCCAGCTGTGTCTCGGCGACAAAGCGGTGGTACAGCACGGTGCTGTTCAGGTCTTCATAGGTGATGTCGATACGCGGATACATGGCCCGGAAATCCGCAATCAGGAATTTGGCGATGCCTGCGTCCGTGGTCGAGTAAATCACCAGCCGGCCTTCGTCTTCGGCGGCCTTGACCGTCTCCGCGTACGCCGGTGCATAGCCTGGCGGAACGCTGCCCTTGGACGCATAGCCCATGAGCTCTCCAGGCTCCTGCGCCATGCCGACCGAGCAGATCAGCCCGAACCCCAGCCCGATGAGGAATTTCATGCTTTGCCTTCCGCTTCGTCTCGTCCGCTGACCGGCACCAGCAGCAGGGGGATGCGAGTCTTGCGCATGACTTCATGGGCTACCGAGCCGAACAGCAGGCCGGCCAGGACACCATCGCCATGCGAACCCATCAGGATCAGGTCAGCGGGCCCGAGACGGGCTTCGTCGAGGATAAGCTGGGCCACGTCGTCGCCCTCGCACACGATGATCTCGGTGATCGGCCGCGGCGGGTTCTTGTCCGTGCGCACGGCATAGAAGGCCGCGATCTGCGCTTCAATGTGCAGCTTCACCCGTTGCGCGCGATCATCGTGATACCTGTCGAGCGCGTCCTGGGGCACGTGGGAATCGATCTCGATCAGCGACTTCTCGCGCTGGTCCGGGATAACGGTGAGCACCTGCAGTCTTGCGCCCAACCGGTTGGCCAGGCCGATGGCGTAGGCCAGCGCGTCTTCGCAGCCTTCGCTCAGGTCCGCGGCATAGAGAATGGATCGGATTTCGTTGTGCATGGTGGGCTACCGTCAATGGGCATGGCCAACGATGGGGATGACCCCGAAGACAACGGTGGCCACCAACATGACCAGCGCCGCCGACAAGGCCCAGAGCAGCGTGTAGCGCTGGTGGTCGCCGAATTCGACCTCGGCCAGGCCGACCAGCAAATAGGTCGATGCGACCAGTGGACTGAGCAGGTGCACCTGCTGGCCGATCAGCGATGCGCGCCCGATTTCAGCGGCGCCAATGCCATAGACAGCGGCCGCTTTGGCAAGGATAGGCAGGATGCCGAAGTAGAACGCGTCGTTCGAGATGAAAAAGGTAAACGGGACGCTCAGCACGCCGGTGACGATGGCCATGTAAGGGCCCATCCAGTCCGGCACGGCGCTGATCACGCTGGCCGCGATCGCGTCGACCATCTTGGTGCCCGACAGGATGCCCACGAAGATGCCGGCAGCGAAGATCAGCGACACCACGGGAACAATATTGGCGGCATGCGAGCTGAGCCTCTCCTTCTGGTCCTTGAGGCTGGGGTAGTTGATCATCAGCGCCAGCGCGGAGGCCACCATGAACAGTACCTGCAACGGCATGGTGCCGAGAATCAGCAGCATCATGAGTCCCAGGGTCAGCAGGAAATTGACCCAAAGGAGCCCGGGCCTGGCGATGTCCGGGTCGCCCGCTGTCACCTGCGGCTGTGCGGCGGAAGCGGGATCCGCCGAGCCTGCCGCAATGGCGCCGAGCCGCTTGCGCTCGCGGCGCCCCAGCAGAAAGGCGACGAACAAGCCCCAGCACCCGGTGACGATCATCGGCAGGATCATCGGTACGAAGATCAGGCCCACGTCTACGCCAAGCGCGCTCGCCGCGCGTGCGGTGGGACCGCCCCAGGGCAGGATGTTCATCAGCCCGCCAGCCATCATGATCACGCACGCCAGTACAAGGCGGCTGATGCCGAGCCGCTTGTAGAGCGGGAGCATGGCGGCGCAGGTGATCATGTAGGTGGTGGAGCCATCGCCGTCGAGCGAGACGCACACAGCCAGCACGAAAGTGCCGACGACAATCTTCATCGGATCCCCGCCCACCATTCTCAGAATCACGCGCACCGCCGGGTCGAACAAGCCGGCGTCGATCATCACGCCGAAATACAGGATGGCAAACATCAGCATCACGCCCGTCGGAGCGAGCTTCTTGATGCCATCCAGCATCATCGCCCCTAGCTCCATGCCAAAGCCGCCGATCAGCCCGAACGCGATCGGCACCAGGATCAGCGCGACCATGGCTGAAAGGCGCTTGGTCATGATCAGCGCCATGAAAACGATCACCATCGAATAGGCGAGGAGGGTCAGCATGTCGTGTATCTCCGCTCTCTCAGGCTACGAACTGGCACTGGGAAGCCGGTGTGCGCATGTCCATATTGCGGCCCCGGTTCAGGTGGTCGTCGATCTCGGCGGCGCAGCCAAGCATGCGCGGGTAGAGGAAGATCGTGAGGGCGGCCGTCTCCAGCGGGCTTTCCGCGTACTGTCCGCCCTGGCAGGGCTGCCAGAGCATCTTGAGCAGTAGCGGGGCAAGACCACGCGGCAATCGAAGCGGTGGCCGGCCTCCAGGCCTTTACGTACATTGTTGTAGACCGGGATCGGCCCCGCCGGCGTGTCCGGCGCCTGCCCCTTGCGGTCCGGCGAGGTGCCGAACACCACGTTGGCGCCCGAGTAGGCATGGCCTACCGGCGTCACGTCGCTGGACTCACCTCCCATAATATTGAGCTCGCACACGCGGTCCTCGCGCGTGGCTACTTCCGACAAGGATTGAATACCGACGAAATACTTGAAATCACCAACAGCTTTGGCGCGCATGGTTGTCCCCTGTACAGTGACTTCAGGCGGTCACATTCAAACTGGCCGCGACTTGCGCGCGGCCACCGGCTTTCATCCAGGCGTCTACCTTACGAGCATAGTCCACCACCTTGCTTATCGCCGAGTCGAATCCAAAGCTCACGTAGGCCAATCCGAGTGATTCGCAGGTATCGCGCAGCACGGCCATGCCGCGGACCAGGTTCGGTCCCCCGCGTCCTACCACCACGTATAGCGGGGTGGTGCCGTACTTGCCGAAATGCTTTCGCCCGGCTTGCATTCAGGGGGCGGGGACTTCCCGCATGCAGTTGGCTGCAGGGCGGGGCGCCTTTGAGGGGCAGGGTGTTGAGTGGGGGGCAACGCCTTTGCCAGATGCTGATGCGCACTATGCGATGTGCGCAGGCGTCACCAGATGGAGCGCTGAAGTGCTTTGCGATGGGTGATCGAAACGGCGCCCGCAATTTTTTCAGAAAGAGCTTGTCAGGCGGGCGCCGACGCTTTAGTATTCGCTCCCTCGCAACACAAACACCGCGCTGCAAGGCAGGCGGGGCAAGGGTTGCAGGGTTTGCTGGAAAGGTGTGCGGCGCAAAAAAGCGAGGCTTGCCGAAGCAAGAAAAGATTAAAAGTGTTTGACGAAACGTAGAAAGTTCTTCATAATCTCGTTTCTCTGCTGC
>NZ_JFJV02000076.1:0-7639 GCF_000611145.1 Cupriavidus sp. SK-3
GGAGGGTTACCGCGCGAGCGGTTTAGTCCATTGGCCAAACTCGGACATTTGAGCTTAGCCAAAAGCAGACATTACCGCTTAGCCGCTACAAGTGTGCGCACCCATAATTATCATTATGTTAAATCACGGCGAGACTGCCGGGCAATACCTCTTGCCTTGCCTGACGCTGACAGTCGCCGGCCCTTGACATGACCAACGAGGACAGATGCCGGGCACGCGTATTTGAGCGAGTACAATCGGCGCGCTCGCGCCTGGGCGGAGTGACAACCCCGAACATGCAACCGCGTAACCTTGGCCCGCGCCAAAAAGTGAACTTTAAATCTCTCAATCTTTTCGTGGCCAGCAGCTTTGTGCTTGCTGCTGCCATCGCCGCCGTAGGGGCCGGTGCGCTCCATGAAATGCGCCAGGATGCGTATGCCCGCGCACAGGAAGGGGCCGCCAACCTATCGCTGATCCTGGAGCACGATATTGCCCGCAACCTGGAAATCTATGAGCTGTCGATGCACTCCGTGATCGACGGCGTCAAAGATCCCGAGATTCTCCGGTTGCCTCCCGCCATCCGCCAGCTAGTGTTGTTTGACCGTTCCACAACCGCAACGGACATGGGCTCCCTGCTGGTGACGGACGAGCAAGGCCACCTTGTGCTCGACTCCCGCTCGACCCCTCCCCGTCCCGTCAATCTCTCTGACCGCGATTATTTCAAGGTGCATCGCGATTCGGCCACTGCCGGACTGTATGTCAGCCAGCCGTTCCAGCCTCGCCTGACGGACGGTGGCCAGTCGATCGGCCTTAGCCGAAGGCTGTCGCACGCAGACGGCAGCTTTGCCGGCATCGTCGTCGGCACGCTGCGTACCCACTATTTCAGGAGGCTGTTCGAAGGGACGAAGCTTGGCCCGGGGGGCACCATCACGCTGCTGCGGGACGATGGCATCGTTCTCATGCGGCGCCCGTATGAGCCAGGCACCATTGGGCGGAGCATTGCCAGCAGCCCGTCCTTCGCTCCGCTTACTCAAGCCTCGCAAGGATCCTATGTTGGCACTGCCGCACTGGATGGCACTGAACGTCTATATGACTTCCACCACGTTACCGGATTCCCGCTCGTGGTTGTCGTTGGCCTGTCGACCGATTACGTTTATGCGGAATGGCGCAAAAGGGCGTGGCTGTTCGGCGGGCTTATCGTTGCACTCGACGCCATGCTCATCGCGCTCTCGGTGCTGATTTCCCGGCAGTTCAGGCGCAGGCTGGCGATGGAAAACCACCTGCGGCTCATGGTCAATACGGACGGCCTGACGGGAATCGGCAGCCGGCGCGCCCTGGATGAAGCCGCCGACATTGAATGGCGCCGAGCATGGCGCAACCAGCAGCCCTTGTCCTTGCTCATGATCGATGTCGATCATTTCAAGAACTTCAACGACCACTACGGGCACGCGGGCGGCGACGATGCGCTGGCTGCGGTTGCCCGCTGCATAGCCGACAGTATCCGCAGGCCTGGCGACTATGCTGCCCGCTACGGCGGCGAGGAATTCGCCGTGCTGTTGCCCAACACTGGCATGGAAGGCACCATCGCCGTGGCCGAAAAAATTCGCTCGGCAGTCGAGAGCCTGGCGATCCCAAATTTGGGGAGCGCCAACCAGGTGCTTACAGTCAGCATCGGTGTGGCTATCGCAGAGGACCGCGCGCGTTTCGCCAACCTGCGGGTCTTCTTCAATGCAAGCGACGAAGCGCTATACGAGGCGAAGGCGTCCGGGCGCAACCGGGTAGCCATCGCCGCGGACGAAGCGCAAGGGAGCGCGGCCAAAAGTGCGGCCCAGAAGGGCTAGAGGGCAAAAGAAAGCCGCGCCCGGCCAGTCCGGCAAGTAACCAGTTGCTGAAAACATCGCGTCAATCGGCGACCAATCCGCAGCATTTGTGCAACGGCAATCGGGGATCGAATTGTCGGAGAAAGGCGCCGCGCACAGGCGCGGGCGCCGGGCAATTGGGCCAGATCCTGTGCCAAAGGGTCGAGGAAAATGCGGCTGCCCCGCCGGGCGACGATACCCCTTCGGAGCGTCGCCGCTTGTTTCGTGCCGGCGTTCCTGCGCCCGCGCCGACCGCAGATCAGGCGGCTTTGGTTTTCGGCGCCTGCTTGAGCACCGTCGAGCTGGTCGCTTCGACATTGGATCGAACGACTTCCGATGCTTGCCTTGCGGCCTTGCTCACCGTGTCATATGTGCCGTTAGCAGCCGTGACGGCAGACTTTAAAACGGCCGTCACCACCTCGGATCCTGCGGGAGCGTGTTTCGCAAACTCGTCAACGAATGCCCCCAAGCTGCCGTTGTAATGCCCGTATTGCGCCTCGGCGATGCGCATGAACTCCGCCTGGGTCTCAGTAAAAATTTCGTACAGATCTTGAACGTAGGCAATTACCTTCTCTGCGGTCGGCTGCGAAGCGCCGCCCTGCGCGTCTAGCAACTCCCGCAGATCCCTTTGTGTGCACAACTTCGTGACGTGTTCGCTCCCGCTCTCCAGGGTTTCCTTCATTGCTTGGGCAAACTACGGGCACGGCAAGCAGCACGGCGTCCGTCTCCGCCATTATGACCGCCCTCGCCTTTGCGCGGCCCGCGACTTTCCACGCCAGGTAAGCCCCCGGCCTTCGCAAGCAGGTTTTGACGCGAATGCGGCGCAAGGCCTGCGTGAAAAGAGATCTTCCGCGCAAATTTAGGATGAATCAGATTGACTCCCTCGGTTCTGTCCCGCCTCAATGCCTCGCTTAGCCTGTTCGATGCGTGACTGCACCTCACTGTCACCGGCAAACTCCTTCTGCGTGGCAAGCGGTTCGAGCGCTTCCAGCGCCTGCTGGGGGTGCCCAGCACTCAGTTCGCTGTCGGCCCATGCCAGGCGCAGATTTCGGACTTCGGTACTGTTCCATCCGCCAAGCCGCAGCGCTTTAGCAAACTGTTCGGACGCAAGCGTGAACTCCTGCTGGCGCTGCGCGAGAAAGGCGCGCTGGGCGTGGAGTTTCTGATGGTCTGGGTACTTTCGCAGCAGCCCTTCCGAATAGGTGCGCGCTTCGACGAGGAGGTTTGCACGGACCAGCAGGCTCAGCCGCAGCAACTCGCGATCCCGGTTGCCGGGCGCGAGTTCCAAGGATGCTTCCACGGCCTTCCTGGCGCCGTCAATGTCTTCTGTTTCCGCCAGCGTGTATGCGCGCTCCGCCAGACGATAGGCCTGGGAATCGAGACTGGCTGCTGAGGATTTCTGGGACTTCCCCAATGGCTTGGCCAAGGTCCCAGCATTTGCGCCCAGGCTCATCGTCACCAGGAGCGGTGTTGCAAGGATCAGGGCGGAGCGCCCCGCGCGGAAGAACGTTGACCAGCGAGAGTGCTTCATAGGGCTTCCAGGTTGTTGGTTCCGACGGAAATCAGGGCGCATGCCGAAGACGGCAAGAGTTTTTTCACTTGCTCTCCCCTACTTGCTTTTTTATATGCAGGACCCAATACGCTCATGCCGGCGCGAACGATCTCGCGTACCAAGACTGGTTTCTCTGCGGCACTGGCGCGTTGCCGGGGATTCCTGCAATTTAGATAGTTGCGATAACCATGCCGCAATCTCAATCTGTTGATTTTTAAACAACTTCTTGGCACAGCACCAGGCTGCAGCGCCTGCTTGGCGCGACAGTGTCAAAAACCTGAAACACAGGTATGCATTAGGGTGATGGGGAGGGAGCAATATTGCGCACATATCAATGTGCGCATCACCGGTATCCCGAGCAATCGTGGATAGGATTCGATTTTTTCCCCATCAGAGCATCACACGCGAACATTACGAGACTTGTAAAGATCGCGAAACTCGCGATCAGGATATTTCATCGTCGTCGGATAAAAGGGTCGCCGAAAATTGTCTTGGCCGTCCAACCTATGTATGAGCAATCGAGGTACGTCTCAACCAAGAGTGCTAAGGCGAAAGAAAAAATGTTAGGTTGATGTCACTATCATCCCCTGGCCTCTACCGTAGACGGGCTAAACGCAGGCGTTCTCAGTGGATGAAAGGCTTACATGGCAAATCTGGTTGCATCCGTGAAACATGCTGCAGGGCTCTGTCAGGTTATCTCCGTCGCGCGGTCCGGAGCCGTCATGAAGATCCAATGTGCCCCCTTGGCTTCCCCCAGGCAATCGGGATCGATCCCCCCGCCCCCTGCAGTGGGGTGACGTCACGGCTGCACGACGCTATCATCGACACGTGTATGCACATGCAACGATGAGAATTGGTTATGTCGCCCAAGAGCCTGATGTTTCCCTTAACAAGATGTCCGAGGACGTCCGTAGAGGCACTGGCCACGCAGATCCGCCGCCTGGACGCCGGCAAGGTGGTAATTATCGGGGGCGATCCACTCAAGGCGCAGGCACTGAGGGACAAGGTCGCCGCCGATGGCATGGTCGTGAACATGGCCGCAGGGTAAACGGCAAACCGACCGCGCCGCTTCCCCCCCTGCTCAAGGATCCGCGCCGCCTGCCTCAACGGCCGCTTATGCATGCCGCGATCCGCTCACGCGCCTGCCACGTATCCTCGATGCCGATGCTAATGCTGTTACGTACTTCCATGCGCCAACTCTATATCTGTGCCCTGCTGGTCGGAGGCATCCTGACCAATGCGCCCGCCCATGCGGATTCGTTCCCTGAGCGCCCGGTGCACCTTGTCGTTCCCTTCAGTCCGGGCGGGCTTAGCGATTCAATCGCGCGCATGATTGCAGACAAGCTGCGGTTCAGGCTAGGGCAGCCGGTGGTCATTGAAAACCGCCCCGGCGGGTCCACGCTGATAGGGGCGGAACATGTAGCAAAGGCACCCCCTGACGGCTACACGCTTCTACTGGGCAGTTCCACCACTTTCTCCATGCTGCCGGCCCTACGGCCACGTCTGCCGATCGCGGCCGAGGACACGTGGGCGCCTGTCGCCATCGTCGGCGAGACCTCCATTGTCGTATCGACCCGCGCGGAGAACGCCACCATTGAGTCGTTCGCCAGCCTGCTGGCACAAGCGCGCGCGCGGCCTGGCGCGGTCACGTATGGCACCACAGGCCCAGGGACGGCCCCCCACCTTGTAGGAGCGATGATTGCCACTACCTTCCAAGTGGACATGACGCCCGTAGCCTATCGAGGCAGCATGCAGGTACTTGCCGATGTCATCGGTGGACAAATCGATCTGAGCCTCGATCCCCTTGCCGTTGCCAAACCGCTCATTGATGCCGGCCGGCTGAAACCGTTAGCCATCAGCAGTGCGGCACGGTTGCCTCAGTACAGCGCAGTTCCCACCTTTTCTGAAGTCGGCGTCACCATGTCGAGCGGCGCGTTCTGGTACGGCATAGCCGCCCCTCGCGGTACGCCGCAGAAAGTCCTGGAGCGGCTGCGAGTGGAACTGCAGACGGTCCTGCAGAATCCGGAATTTCAGAATACGCTCGCCGAACGCGCTATTGTTGTCGGACATGGTCGCGCCGAGGATTTCCGCCAGCGCGTACGCGCCGAGATCGCACAGTATCGGCAACTGGCAAAAGACGCGCGAATCAAGCTGGATTAAGCTCCCCCTATCTGGTCCACTTTGGACCGTTTGGGGATTAGGCGCGGTGCTCGTAGCCATCGACCTGCCACTCGCCTGCCCTCAAGCAGTGCAAGCTGGCCCACAATGCCCCGGCGGAACAGCAGGACGCAAGCGATAAAGATGACGCCCGTCACCATCGTGACCGACTCCCCCAGCGAGCCGAACCACGCGATGCCCGTGGCAGAAGCCAGGAAGCTGCCGATGGCGCCAAGCTTGGTCTCCAGCGCCACGACAACCAAGGCGCCGGCCAGCGGCCCTGACAGCGTGCCCAGCCCGCCCACCAGCGTCATCAGGATCACCGAGCCCGACATCGCCCAATGCACGTCGGTCAGCGTGGCAAAGCCCAGCACCAGCGCCTTGATCGACCCGGCCAGCCCTGACAGCGCGGCGGACAGCACGAACGCCATCAGCTTGAAGCGGTCGGTGTCGTAGCCTAGCGAGACGGTGCGTGGCTCGTTCTCCTTGATGGCCTTTAGGATCTGGCCGAACGGGGAATGCACCGTACGCACGATCAGCGCAAACGCGGCCACGATGACGGCCAGCGCCACGTAGTAGAGCGTCAGGTCGTCGGCCAGCGGCAGTACGCCGAACAGCTTGCCGCGCGGGATGGCCTGCAGGCCATCCTCGCCACCAGTGGCTGGCGCTTGCAAGCAGACAAAGAACAGCATCTGCGCCAATGCCAGCGTGATCATCGAGAAATAGATGCCCTGGCGCCGGATCGCCAGCGTCCCCACCACGTAGCCGATCAAGCCGCCGGCCAGCGTCCCCAGCACCATTCCTGCTTCCGGCGTGACGCCCCACACTTTCATGGCATGGCCGGCGGCATAGCCCGCGCCGCCAAAGAAGGCGGCATGGCCGAACGACAGCAGCCCGGTATACCCGACCAGCAGGTTGAAGGCGCAGGCGAACAGCGCGAAGCACAGCACCTTGAGCACAAACACCGGATACGCCCCGGCCATCGGCGCCAGCATCAACGCCACCAGCAACAATCCATACCACAGCTTCTTCTGCATGCCCTGCTCCTGTCTTGCGTGTCCTGCCTGTCCTGCCTCGCCCGCGGCCACCGCCGCGCAAGCTGGTTGACGCATCATCTCTCTCTCCCGAACAGCCCCGACGGGCGCAGCATCAGTACGATTGCCATGATGAGGAACACCGCCGTGGCCGAAGCCTCGGGATAAAACATCTTGGTCAGCCCTTCGATCACGCCCAGGCCAAGGCCGGTCAGGATCGAGCCCATGATCGAGCCCATGCCGCCGATCACCACCACGGCGAACACGATAATGATCAGGTTCTGCCCCATCAGCGGCGAAATCTGGATCACCGGGGCCGCCAGCACACCGGCGAACGCCGCCAGCGCCACGCCGAAGCCGTAGGTCAGCGTCACCATCAGCGGCACGTTGACGCCGAAGGCCTCGACTATCTTGGGATTCTCGGTGCCCGCACGCAGGTAGGCACCCAGCCTGGTCTTCTCAATCAGGTACCAGGTGAAGAAGCACACCACCAGCGAAGCGGCCACCACCCAGGCGCGGTAGTTGGGCAGCATCATGAAGCCCAGGTTGGTGGCACCACCCAGTGACTCCGGTGCCGAGTACGGCAGCCCGGACACACCATAGACCGAACGGAAGATGCCCTCGATCACCAGCGTGATGCCCAGCGTCAGGAGCAAGCCGTAGATATGGTCGAGCTTGTAGATCCAGCGCAGCATCGTGCGCTCGATCACGATCCCGATCAGCGCCACCGCCAGCGGCGCGAGCACAAGCATCGCCCAGTAGCCGAGCCCGAGGTAGCTCATGCCCATCCAGGCCAGCACCGCGCCGAGCATGAACAGCGCCCCGTGGGCAAAGTTGATGACGTTGAGCAGCCCGAAGATGACCGCCAGGCCAAGGCTCAGCATCGCGTAGAAAGCACCGTTGACCAGCCCCAGCAACAACTGGGACAGCAAGGCGGGAAGGGGAAAATTCATTGTCGTCATAAAGCGTTCCTCACACCCCCAGCAACTCGTTCAGCACCGGCATCCTGGCCTGCAGCTCCGCGGCGGCGAAGCGCTCGACGATGGTGCCGTGTTCCA
>NZ_JFJV02000077.1:0-3370 GCF_000611145.1 Cupriavidus sp. SK-3
CAACTATCTCGTTTCATACTACATCTCCTTCTGTTGAAGTGGAGGATTTTGATTCCGTTGTAACGGACACCGCCGCGGCACGGTCAATGAGGCGGTCCCATCGGCTGCTGTGCTTCACCGGCGGGCTCGACGTGGGGACTTCGTATAGGTACGCATGGTCGTTGTAGGCGTGTCTCATAACGAGACCGTGGTTCACCCACCTGATGAGCGTTTCCACATGGATTCCGAGGCGCGCCGCGGCCTCCGGCTTCGTCAACATGCCGCGGTCCCGCAGTCGGTCGAAGCGACAACGGAGTCCGTTTCGTTGCGCGAGATACGAGACGCGCAGCGCAGTGAATCTGAGGTCAGCCTTGCCTGGCCGGACGGAACCGCCAGGGCGGATACCCTGTTCGTTGAGGATGTCCGCGATCTGGGAGCATGTGTGGCTGTCGAGAAGCTTGTCGATAAGCTCCAGGACCTCCGGCCGGGTCTTGACCTGTTGCGCGGAGGATTTGGGGTTCTGTGCCGTCAGGGTCTCTGTCTTGCCGCCCTTGAAGCGGACGTGGATCGTGGTGGTGCCTTCCGCCGGGAGTTTGATCAGCGTGACGTCCTCGATGACATGGGCGAGGAGCCGTTTGCGCTCGCGGTTCGGTAGTCTCTGATCACGCCAGAGCGTTTTGAAGTCGGTCGTCATGGCGACGAGCCGATCGCGGATTGCATCGTCGAGAGCAAGCCGGTCCTCCTGCCGGCCGCGCTCCCTTTCCTCCCGGGCCTGAGCTAATGTGCGCAGCTTGTCGTTCCATTCGCGTTCGAGGGTATCCGCGACCAGACGGTTATTCGGATCGACCAGCATAAATCGCCGCTGCGCGAGATCTGCTTCGAATTGAGCGCGTTCGATCGCACGCAGGCGAAGCCGATCGGCCTCGTCGTACCTGGCCTCGATTTCTCTTCGAATCTCGAGCGCCAACTCGATTGCGGCGGGCGTCATCATGGCGGTGACCAATTCACCGACCGCTTCGTCGATGGATCCGCCCGCAATCGACTGGCAGCACGGTTCACCACGCGTGCCTTGCGCGCGATCGCAGACATACCACGCCTCCTGTCGCCCGCGCCGCGTTGCATACCGGAGACGGAAGTGTCTACCGCAAAGCCCGCAGACCACGCGCCCCTGCAACAGGGCCGCGCCCTCTCGCGGCGGTGACGCTCGCGCGACTTCATATCCGCGACCGTTGGATTCGAGAATCTTGAGATTCTGCTGAAACTGTTCCCAGGCGATGTAGCCGGGATGGGCGTCCGGAATGCAAGCGAGCCAGTCATCGCGCTCGCGCTTTCGAGGCACATGCTTCCCGTCAGCGGTTCGCCGATAGTGCCGTCGGCCGTAGACGTAGGCGCCCGCATAGCGCGGATTGTTCAGCGTGCGGAGGGCGGTCGACGCAGTGAGCGGCTGGAAAGTGATCAGTTCCTCGTTGCGCATGCGGGATGGAAACCGAAGGCCTTCATTCCGGAACACTTTCACTGTCTGGCTCGCAGAGCCTACCCGTGAGAACGTCTCGAAGAAATAGGCAATTATCTCCCTGACCTGCGAGTCTGGGTCGAGCACGACGTTGCCGAGCTCGTCGTACACGAAGCCAGTCGGGAGTGTGCAGCGATACTCGCCGCGGCGCACTTTATTCAAGATCCCGCCGCGCAGTCGGGCTTTGAGGACATGGAGTTCGGCCTCGCTCATCGTTCCCTTCAGGCCGAGCAAGAGCCGGTCGTTGAAGCTGGCCGGATCGTATACGCCATCCTCGTCGAGAATCAGCGTATCGGCGAGGGCGCAGATCTCCAACAGGCGATGCCAGTCGGCATTGTTCCGTGCCAGGCGGGACACCTCCAGACCCATGACGATGCCTGCGCGCCCCATGCCGACGTCTGTGACCAGTCGTTGAAATCCCTCGCGCCAGGACGCCGATGCGCCGGACTCACCTTGGTCGCTATCAATGACAATGATCTGTTCGTCGCGCCAGCCGAGCGCGGTCGCACGGCCGCGAAGGGCGTATTGCCGCTTCGTGCTCTCGACGTTCTCGATGACCTGTCGCATCGACGACTGCCGGACGTAGAGATAAGCGCCCCGTTCGAGGTGGTAGGGTTGAACTTTGCCAGACGCATTCATGGTGTTCTCCGGTCATTGTTCCTCATGGCCATTCTTGCGAGCACGTAAATGATGGCCCGACGCTCAAAGGGCTCGGCTGGTGTCGGAGAGCGGGCCGGGATCGGCTGCAGCCGGGTGGTTCCCGCGGCCAGCATGCGCACCCACCCCCACATGCCTCGCTGGAGAAAGACGACCAGGCCGCTGCGGGCGTCTGGAGGCAGGGCCTCGCCAAGCATGACCGAGCGCAACGTCTCGTACTGCGCGACGATTACGGACGACAGCGCCGACGGGCTCGCCTCGGCCCCGTTTATCTCGGAGTTTTTTTTCCGCCGATTGCGCGCTCAATCGTTCTCGGATGCACGTCGAGGCCAAATTCCTTCTGAATCAGCTTCGCCAGTTCGCGTGCCCGGATCGGCTCGCCGGGAGAAAGCTGCGCCATGAGAAACGCCAGCACGTCGCTCCGGATCTTGTGTGGGCCGCGGGGCCCCCGCTTCTTGGGCACCAGCCCAGCAACACCGCCTTCTTCGAAGTCCGCCCTGGCCTGATAAAAGGTCGGTCGTGAGATTCCATATTCCTCAGATACTTCCGTCACCGATGCCTTCTCGATAGAGGCGCGGCGCAGCATCTCGTACTTCACCTGTACGGCATCGCGCGGATCGAAGAATCCACCCTCCTGAAACTTCGGATCGTGGACCTTATCCGGCGCCGGATTCAGGGTGCCGTCTTCGGCGAGCATGTTGGCCTTCGAGTGCTTGCGGTCGTTACTTGCGGGCACATTCAACTCCAGACAGTCGTGTGTAATAAAATTATGCCGCTAATAGTATCTTGTCAAGACAAGATGTGCTGGCTCGTTTCAGGGAACCGCCTACAAATCTGGTTACATATGGCTAGCTCCCGCCAATTTTCGGCATCAATTACTTTACATAAGCGGCACAATTCTCCTTACATTCGACCAGGGCCTATGATCGGCTGCGCAGGCGCGTCACAAGGTCGGCGAGGGTCATCAAGTCCGCAACCCTGAAGAGCGCACGTCCTTGCCCCATGACGACTTCAGGATCCGGCGCGGCAATGTCGGTCCATTCCGGAGGAACGGAGCAGACGGTTCTGTCGTCGACGCGCAGCAAGAGACGCTTGCCGGAGCGGTTATAGCGCTCGCCAACACAGACGAGCTGCCGGCCGCTGAACGGATGGAAAGGATGGGTTATGAGGACAAGCTGCGTCGAAGCGGCGGGAAGGTCTGCATTCCGAGGTGAGTTACAA
>NZ_JFJV02000078.1:0-2819 GCF_000611145.1 Cupriavidus sp. SK-3
CCGCGACCTTGGTGGCATTGCAGCCGGTGTCGAAGCACTGGCCGCGGAACACCTTGCCGATGCTGTCCGGCAGGCCGCTAACGGCCACACCGAAGTTCTCGTGTGAATCGCCGCCATGATGGAGCCAATCCGTCGCCGGCGTAATGGCGCCACCAGATCTTCGGCGTAATGGCGCCAGGGGATCACCGGCGTAATGGAGCCGGCGAATCTTCGGCATAAAGGCGCCAGCAGATCGCCGCCGTAATGGAGCCACTGCCTGGCTCGGGCTCGAACTTTCAATGACCGCTACGCTTCCGGCTTTTAGCCGGAAGGGAGCATGAACAGAAGGTTCGAGATGTTTCATTACCGACAGGTCCTGGTGCGGATGCGCCAGGGCGATTCTGACCGGGACATCGCCCGGTCCAAGACGATGGGCCGGCGCAAGCTGGCCCTGGTTCGAGAGACCGCGAGCAACCGGGGCTGGCTAGCTCCCGACACCCCGTTGCCTACCGACGCTGAGCTGGCCGAGGCGTTCAGCCGCGACAGCATGGCGGCGCCGTTGCCCCCCAGTTGCGTGTCGCCGCTGGAAGCATGGCGCGAACAGATCGTGCAGTGGCATGCGGCCGGCATTCAGGGCACGACGATTCTCAGCGCCCTTGAGCGCAACCACGGCTACCGCGGCAGCACGTCGTCGATTTACCGTTTCCTCAAGCAGATCAAGGCGGCGGAGATCCCGGACGTGCCGATGCGGCTGGAGTTCAAGCCCGGCGAGGCCGCGCAGATCGACTTCGGCGCCGGCCCAACGCTCACCGATGTGTACACCGGCGAGATCCACAAGACCTGGTACTTCGTCATGACGCTGTGCTGGTCCCGGCATCAGTACGTCGAGCTCGTGCGCGACCAGACCATTGCCACTTGGCTGCAGTGTCACCGACATGCCTTCGAATGGTTCCATGGGGTGCCGGCGCGGCTCATCATCGATAACCCCAAGTGCGCCATCATCAGGGCCTGCCTGTATGAGCCGGAAGTCCAGCGGGCCTACGCCCAATGTGCCGAGGGCTATGGCTTCCGCATTGATCCCTGTCCGCCACGGGATCCACAGAAGAAGGGCATCGTGGAATCGGGCGTCAAGTACGTAAAGAACAGCTTCGGGCCGCTGCGCGACTTCCGCGACCTCGCCGATGCCAACCGCCAGGTGCGCGCCTGGGTCATGGCTGAGGCCGGCATTCGTATCCACGGCACTACGCGCCAGCAGCCTCTGGTCAGCTTCACCGGCACTGAACAAGGCCTGTTGCTGCCGTTACCGGCAGTGGCGCCCGAGTTGGCGACCTGGGGCCGAGTGAAGGTACACCGGGATGGCCACGTTCAGTTCGAGCGGGCCTATTACTCGGCGCCGTTCCGGCTGGCCGGCAAGTCGCTGTGGCTCAAGGCTACGGTGACGATGGTGCATCTGTATGAGGAACACATCCTGGTTGCTACGCACTTGCGACAGGGTGCGCCCGGCGCCCGCAGTACCGTCACCGACCATCTGCCACCCGAGGCACAGGCTTGGCAATTACACGATGTCCAGTGGTGCTTGCGCGAGGCCAAGCGCATCGGTCCGTCCTGTTCCGCCCTGGTGCGCGTGCTGTTCGGCGATCGAGTTCTGATCAAGCTGCGTGCTGTCCAAGGCCTGTTGCGGTTCGCACAGCAATACAGCGACGAACGGCTGGAAGCCGCCTGCCGGCGGGCCAACCACTTCGGCACGCCCAACTACGGCGCGGTCAAGCAGATCCTGGCCAAGGGGCTGGATCTCGAGCCAGCGCCCACGGTCGGCACGCTGGCCACCACCTACACCCAAGGCGGCCGCTTCTGCCGCGACACCCAGACACTGCTTCTTCATTGAATCCCATGAATCCGATCCCCGAACTCTCCTCCGCCCTCAAGCAACTGCGCCTGTCTGGCGTTCTCGACACGCTGGAAGTACGCAATCGCGAAGCCATCGAGCGCCAGTTGGCCCACACCGACTTCCTCGCCTTGCTTGTCCACGACGAGCTGGCTCGTCGGGACCAGAAGAAACTCAGCCAACGCGTACGCCGCGCCAGCTTCCGTGGGGAGAAGACCCTGGAGGGCTTCGACTTCGACCGCCTGCCCAACCTGAACCGGGCGACCGTCTATGACCTGGCCACCGGCCGCTACATTGAGGAGAAGGTCTGCATCCTGATCGCCGGCCCGTGCGGGACCGGCAAGAGCCACTTGGCACAGGCGCTGGGGCATGCCGCCGTCCGCCAGGGACACGACGTCCTGTTCACCACCCAGACGCAGTTGCTTCGCACTCTGCGACAAGCCGAGGCCGTCGGCACATACGAACGCCGCTTCCAGGCACTCGCAAGGCTACCACTCCTCATCATCGACGACTTCGGCCTCAAGCCGCTGCGCACGCCGGACGACGAACTGCTCCACGATCTGATCGCCGAGCGCTACGAGCGGGGCTCCACCATCTTGACCAGTAACCTGGACTTCGGCGAGTGGGGAGACGCCTTCGCTAGCAACAAGATCCTGGGCGCTGCCACGCTCGACCGCTTGCGTCACGGCGCCTATCGGGTCGTCCTCGACGGCGAGAGCTATCGCGCGCCCAGGGCCATGCCCGAGCAGCCCAAATCAGCCATTGAAAAAGGAGGGAAAAACCGCCATTCTTGAGGCCCGTTCGAGACCGATCCAGGCGACTCCGCCTGGCTCCATTACGCCGAAGATGCCCGGCTCCTTTATGCCGGCGATCGACATCTCGCAAGCGTGGCAGGCTTTCGCCTGGTCCTCGCCAACGCCTGTTGGGCCGTCAACCACCAGTTGGACACGGGTAT
>NZ_JFJV02000079.1:0-1054 GCF_000611145.1 Cupriavidus sp. SK-3
GAACTATGTATGTCAGGTTGGGGGGAATAACAATTGGGCGGTTCTTTTGCTTTCAATTCCTTGCATTTACTCGGTTCTTCGTTGACCGGCTTGGCCGCAGGTGCATCCAGCCGCGCCCGTCGGCAGCCGGCAAAAAAGGCGGCGTACATAGCTTGGTACTTATCGCGCTATACCAAGCCCCCGATCCCTGTGGGGGGTACTTACGCCGAAGCCATCCAGATAGCGGTGGTCAGTCAGGGGGGCGCAATGCCAATGTGCCTGGTCCTAGTCCTGGCTGGAAAGTCTCTCCTCACAGATTTGCTTGTGTAGCTTCGCGAAACGCTCTTGTACATTTCCCCCGAAGAGCGGATCGGAGCTCGCCGGAACGGAGGCGGCAACGGCCGCCCAATCCTCTTGTGTCAACAACTGAGCAGCGCGCGGCATTACGTGTCGCTCCTCAGTCGAGAGATGATTTCGGTAGTACACAAGGTACATGGCTGCGGCTGCCTCCAGAGCCGCGCACGAACTTATAACATCTCCCTCGGCTTCATTAAGGCGGTTTAAAAGCGCTTCGCCCACATTGGCAATCACACGATGCTCTTGCAGAAGCCGGTTAACCACAACCTGCATCCCGGGATCTCGCTCAATAAGCCGTGCATACGCGACATCCTCGCGAGGATGGTGAACGCAATCGCCAAAACTCCGCATGTAATAGACGATAGTCCCCATCAAATTGTAATTCGGCCGCTCTCCTCGGTGAAAGATGTCTACCTGCTCTTCCAAAAGGTCGAGCAGCCGAGCGAAATTGATGTGATCGGCATGCCATACGGCAAGTGAGTTGGCCATGGCGCGCTCCATGGAAATGGGTTAAGTTCAGGTTGCGTTCGAAGTCATATCGAACTCAATTCCCTCATTAAAAACAATACACTCTTCAATCCACAGACAGTGCTGATATAGATCAATAGATTGAATCACGGATCGCTTCTTCATGTAGGCCTGCGGCGCCGGCAAGGTCTGGCGTCAGCTTCAGCGCGCAGCGGCCGCCTATCGGCTCGAGAGGCGGGGGGGCGGGGGG
>NZ_JFJV02000079.1:1059-11635 GCF_000611145.1 Cupriavidus sp. SK-3
AGAGGCGGCGTAGCGTGGGGGCGGGTAGTGCAACGAGTCAAGCAGGCAGGGGATGCCGGGCTCGCGCTGTTGTTTGCCCTGAAAGCGGCGCGCGAAGCCATCAACCTCCGCCCGGATACGCCCGGCTACTTCCTGTTCGTCGGGACGGGATCGCATCGAGCCTTGGTCAGCGAGTTGACGGCCCGACGCAATCAGGCCTTCGCTGGCGCCACGTCAGTTGCGTATCCGGTCCTGGACCAGGATTACGTGGCGTACCTGCTTGATCGCCTAGCTGCGGAGGGATTCTCGTCACTGCCGTCATTCGACGTCGCTGTGAAGGCATTTCAGACGCTCGGCAACCGCCCTGAAGAAATGATCAAGGCTCTGAGGCAACTACACTTTCACCTACCGGCTGGGGCCAACCCAGACGAGCACTTGCCGGTGATTGCCAACATGCTACGGTCGGCCGCCGCGGACATTGAGATCATGAAGCTGGAGCAGCTCGGCGGTGTCCCGACAGCCGTCTTTGATCGGATCGCCTCGACTGACGGCGACGCCTGAGGCCTGTTCTCGGGAGAGGCGGCGGCAAGCTACTCCAAAGCCGTCGGACGTGAGGTCAAGGTGGAAGAGGTTCAGCCAGTCATCAATGAACTGCTAGCGACCAACCTGATCATGCGTAAGGGACATGGTATCTACGGTGTCACCGACCCCTTTGTCCAGGAGATCTGGCGCGAGCGGAAGTCCCTCGAAGGCAAGATCTAGTTCCGTCCGCAACGCCAAGCGCTGGCCAGCCAATATTGATCCCAGGTAGCCGATAAATTCCTCGAGCTTGCCGAGGAGCTTGGCCTCCTCGGGACTAGCCTCGGCATCCATATCCCAGCCCAGGCTTTCCAGTCGGCGCAACGCTTGATAGGGGCAGCCGTGCCATAGGTGCCACTTGGCGTCATGCAGCGCCTTGATCATTGCTGCATTGCTCGGGCCGTCGCCATCGCTAAAGGATTCGAGCCGGCCCTTGTTCATGGCCATGCCCTCCGTCAGATGAACTGCTTGCGAAAGGAAAGGCCGGCTAAGTACAGAACCGCCAGCACAAAAGGCAGCACACTCCAGAACCCGATGCGCATGTAGAGCATCGCCCCCAGAAGCGCACCCAGCACGAAGCCAGCCACAATGCTGCCGCTTTTCAGCAGGGCCAGGCCATGCTCGTGGCTGGACAGGCGCAGGTAGTTGGACAGGTCGATGCCGAACTGGGTGGTATTGCCCGTCATCATGGTGCTGGGGCTGATGTGCTTGATCAGCGTCTTGCTCGCCGTGTTGCGGATTGCCAAGGCCATCAGGCCCAGGCCGCCGGTCAGCGCTAGCATGCCAGCTCCGGGGTCGCGGAACGGTTCGAAGTAAAGGCCTGCCAGCATGAAGCCCGACAGGAACATGGCCTCCGCCACGAACAGCCAGCCGAGGGTCTTGTGGGACTGGCTGCAGCCGTCTATCCACATTTTGGCGAACATGACCGTGACAATGAACAGGGGAATGGCTCCCAGCTTGATCCACAAGCCTGCTCCACCCGTCACGAATGCCGCACCGGCGAGCACCAGGTTGCCGGTCACATGGGCCGTGAAAAAGCCCAGCAAAGCAATAAAGCCGATGGTATCAATGGCGCCACCCACGACGGTGAGCAGGACGGGGGCGCGGCACAGCGCCCAGAGGCCAGGGGCCCGGACGTCGGCCAGCGGCGATGGATTGATGGCAGTCATGAACGCATGTCTCCTCCAGGTACCAGCCGGCGGGTCACGGCTTTCAGTTCGCGGCCCGATTCTGCTGCAGATCCAGCCAGGCCACAAGCAGAAAGCCGCCGACCAAGCCCAGGTGCTCGAAAAAGGAGTTGGCCGCCATGAAGCGCTCCTGGCCTGCGGGCAGCTCCCAGAAGCGCAACGCCAAGAACGTGGCCAGCACCGTGAAGCCCGCCAGCGCCAGTGCGCCCAACCAACGCAGCCGCCCGGTCAGGATCAGCGCGGAAGCGCCCAGCTCCAGTGCAATCACCAGCGCCGCGAACACGGGCGCCGGAGACAGGCCGAAATGGCTCATCTCGCCAATGGCGCCCTGAAAGTCGACGAGCTTGACAAGTCCGCCCTGCAGATAGGCCGCGCACAAACCGAGATAGGCGAACCAGCGCAGCGCACGGCTGCCGAAGATGGGCCGTGCAGTCGATGCTAGACGATCTTCGATAGCCAGGCATGTTTTTGTCATCGCGGCGCTCCTGCCTCAAACCATCCAGCACGAGCAGCCCAGCGCGCCGAAAAAGCCTTGCAGGTCGGACGCCGGAGCGCTTGATGCCCAGGCATTGGCGTGGCTATGGCCGTGCAAGCCGCAGCTAGTACCGCAGCCGCAGGCGGCCATGTTGCGGGAGTTCACGGGCTGCAGCGAGTTCTTGCCCGCGCCCTCTGGCTCGCCCCAGGCCGCATAACCCTTGAAGGTGCGCGTAGGCGACCAGTCCGGCATAGCCGGCGGCAGCGGGTTGTCGTCTAGCGGCGCGAACTCGCCCTCTCCGTACACCACGCGCCCACCCACCACCGTTAGATGCGAAGTAAGGAAGGCGATCTCGTCCTCGGGAATGCCGAAGTAGTCCTTGCTAGGCACCATGAAGTCCGCCAACTGACCGACCTGAATACGCCCGCGCCGGCCTTCCTCGTTGGAGAACCAGGCTACGTTCTCAGTCCACATGCGCAGCGCAGTCTCGCGGTCGAGCAGATTGCGCTGCGGGTACAACTTCATGCCGCCCACGGTCTTGCCAGTGACCATCCACGATAGTGACACCCAGGGGTTGTACGAGGCGACGCGTGTGGCATCGCTGCCCGCGGAGACCTTGACGCCCTTGTCGAGCATGCGCTTGATGGGCGGAGTGGCCTCGGCCGCGCGCGCGCCATAGCGTTCGACGAAGTATTCGCCTTGGTAGGCCATGCGGTGCTGCACCGCGATGCCGCCGCCCAGCGCGGCGATGCGGTCAATGGATTTGTCGGATATGGTCTCGGCGTGGTCGAAAAACCAATTCAGACCATCAATTGGCGTGTCACGGTGCACCTTCTCGAACACGTCGAGCGCGCGCGAGATGGTTTCGTCGTAAGTGGCATGCAGGCGCCAGGGCCACTGGTTCTGCACCAGGATGCGTACGACCTCCTCCAGATCGCCTTCCATCTCGGGCGGCATGTCGGGGCGGGGCTGGCGGAAATCCTCGAAGTCGGCCGCGGAATACACCAGCATTTCGCCGGCGCCGTTGTGGCGGAAATAGTCGTCGCCCTGCTTGTACTTGACCGAGGACGTCCACTTGAGGAAATCCTCTTTCTCTTCTTTGGGCTTTTGCGTGAACAGGTTATAGGCCAGGCGCACGGTGATCTGGCCCGCGTCGGCCAGTTTCCGGATCACCTCGTAGTCTTCCGGGTAATTCTGGAAGCCGCCGCCCGCATCGATCACGCCGGTCACACCCAGGCGATTGAGTTCGCGCATGAAGTGACGCGTGGAATTGACCTGGTACTCCAGCGGCAGTTTAGGCCCCTTGGCCAAAGTGGCGTAGAGAATTGTGGCGTTGGGCTTGGCGATCAGCAAGCCGGTGGGATTGCCAGCGGTGTCGCGCACGATCTCGCCGCCGGGCGGTGCGGGCGTGTTCCTGGTATAGCCCACGGCGCGCAAGGCAGCACCATTGAGCAGTGCGCGGTCGTACAGATGCAGCAGGAATACGGGTGTGTCAGGCGCGATGGCGTTGATCTCTTCCAGCGTGGGCAGGCGCTTTTCGACGAACTGGTGCTCGGTGAAGCCGCCCACCACGCGCACCCACTGCGGCGCAGGGGTGACGGCCACCTGGCGTTTGAGCATGTCCAGCGCGTCGGCCAGCGAACGCACACCGTCCCAGCGCAGCTCCATGTTGTAGTTGAGGCCGCCGCGCACCACGTGGGTGTGGTTGTCGAATAGGCCGGGCAGCACGCTCCGGCGCTTCAGGTCGATCACCCGGGTGTTGGCGCCGGACTGCGCCAGCACCTCCTCGTCGGAGCCTACGGCCACGAACCGGCCGGCCTGGATGGCTACCGCCGTGGCGACTGGCCGGCTGCGGTCCAGCGTGGTGATCCGGGCGTTGTGGAAAATGAGGTCGGGACGGGAGTCGGACATGTTGGAGGCTCCGTTGGTGTCGGGAAACGCCCTATGCTACCGCGCGCCCGAAACGCCAGCGCAGAAGCAGCCTGCAAGGCTGCCTGGGGAACATATGGGCGGTCTGCCTGGGTCTCTGATGGTTCTAGATATCGTTGGAAAACCGATTTACGCGGATTCCTGCCTGTTCACAGGAGGTTTTTCGTTGTTCCCAGGCAATTGGCCCAGCACATGTGCGGTAGCCCTTGTTTGCTCGCAGGCTGTGCTGAAGGCCGCGCCGTGCAGCAATTGCTTGCCCACCGGGATGATCTGCTCGCCCAGCAGAATTCCCAACAGGCCCACCAGCGCCACCAGCGGCGGCGCCGGAGAGCGCACGCTCAGCAGGCTATAGATGACGCCGACCAGCAGGCCGGCGCCGAGTGACATGGCATAGAGTTTCATGGTCCGCCTCGGAAATCGGGAAATAGAGGAATCCCGCGGCATGCAGAAAGCGCACGCCACGGGGCGAACTCGCCTTACTTGGCCGGATTGGGCCCGATGCGTTCGCCATGCTGCACGCGCTCGGCTGCCTTGTGCACCATGGTGTAGGCATAGTCCACGCCCATGCCGTAGGCGCCGGAGTGCTCGCGCACGATGTCCATCACCGCGTCGTAGGTGTTCTTGCGCGCCCAGTCGCGTTGCCACTCCAGCAGCACCTGCTGCCAGGTCACGGGCACGACGCCAGCCTGCACCATGCGGTCCATGGCGTAGTTGTGCGCATCGAGCGAGGTGCCGCCCGAGGCATCGGCCACCATGTAGATCTCGTAGTCGGTGTCGTGCATGGCCGACAGGGCGAACCCGAGATTGCACACCTCGGTCCACAGGCCCGATACCACGATCTTCTTGCGGCCCTGAGCGGCATGCGCGGCGAGCGAATCGCGCACGTTCTGGTCGTCCCAGGAGTTCATCGAGGAACGCTCGAGGAGCTTGTGCTTAGGGAACACGGCCAGCAGTTCCGGATAGGTATGACCCGAGAAGCCCTCTGTTTCCACCGTCGTGATGGTGGCCGGGATGTCGAATACTTTGGCCGCCTTGGCCAGGCCGACGACGTTGTTCTTCAGGACCTGACGGTCGATGGACTGCACACCGAAGGCCATCTGCGGCTGCTGATCGATGAAGATGATCTGGCTGTTGTGCGGCGTCAGAACCTCAAGGTACTTGTTGGACATTGTCTCTTCCTTCATGGTGATGGGAGGGGGTAAAAGCGAAAAGGCGGCGGCATGCACCCGACACGGGACCGAGCGCCCCGCGCCAGACCAGATGACAGGGGCTGCCGCACAAAGGCCCCCGCCTCCGATGTCGTGTAGTGTGGAAAGCGTGCTACCAGCCGCTCAGGCCAGGTCGGCGGCATCCACCAGCACCAGTTCGGTGTCTTCGCTGGCGGTGACGGCAATGGCCTGCTCGCCGTGGATGGCGGCACCGTCCCGGGGGCTCAGTGGTACGCCGTTGACTTCGGCTTTGCCCTTGGCCAGCACCAGGTAGCCGTAGCGGCCGGTATCCGCAAAGCGGTATTCCACGGTTTCACCGGCCTTCACCGTGGCCCCCAGCACCCGGGCGTCGGCACGGATCGGCAAGGCTTCTTCGTCGCTGCCGATGCCGCTGGCCAGCGTCACGAACCGGCCCGCGCGGTCGTCCTTGGGAAAGGGCTTGGCGCCCCAGGAAGGCCACTCGCCCCGTTGGTTGGGAAGGATCCAGATCTGAAAGATGCGGGCAACTCCCGGCTCCAGGTTGTATTCGGAGTGGCGGATACCCGTGCCCGCGCTCATCACCTGCACATCGCCGGCCACCGTGCGTCCCTGGTTGCCCAGGTTATCGCGGTGGGTGATGGCGCCTTCACGCACATAGGTGATGATTTCCATGTCGGCGTGCGGATGGGACGGAAAGCCCGAACCCGGAGCAATGGTGTCGTCGTTCCACACCCGCAGCGCCCCCCAGTGCACGCGCTGCGGATCGTTGTATTCGGCAAAGGAAAAATGGTGCCTGGCGTCGAGCCAACCATGGTCGGCAGCACCCAGGCCTTCCAGAGGACGGCGTTCGATCATGGTGTGCTCCTAAGATCTCGTGAATGGAAGGAGCGAGTCTAGATACAGGGAATCACGACGAGAAGATAATCAATAGAATTCCATCCTTTCCGTTTTCTACATGATCAGATGTGCCCTGGCGCTGGCATATTTGCTAAGGGTGTCTCACCGTCCATTATTCGACCAATGCCATGAACAAACTGCCAGACCTGGAAGCGTGGGCTATCTTTGCCAAGGTCGCGGAAACCGGCTCGTTCGCCCGCACCGCGGCCGAGTTCTCGCTGTCGCAAGCCACGGTCTCCAAAGCCATCTCGAGGCTGGAGACACGCATGAAGACCGTGCTGTTCCACCGCACCTCGCGCCGCATGTCGCTAACCGCGAGCGGCCATGCGGCGCTGGAGCGCGCTGCGCGCATCCTTCGGGAAGGCCAGGCCGTGGAGGCCGAGGTGGCTGAGCAGTCCACCACCCTGAGAGGGGTGATACGCCTGTCCGCCCCCATGTCGTTCGGCATTGCACGCCTGGCTCCGGCCCTGCCCGGCTTTCTGCAGGCCCATCCCGACGTCAAACTAGACGTGCAGTTCAACGACAATCAGGTGGATCTGGTGGCCGACCGCTTCGATCTGGCCCTGCGCCTCGCCAACCTGGAAGATTCCAGCCTGCTGGCCCGCCAACTGTGCAAGGTGCAGATTCTGCTTGTGGGCTCGCCGGCCTACTTTGAACGCCATGGCCGGCCGTGCCACCCACGCGACCTCGCGCACCACAAGGCGCTGCAATACAGCTATGCGCGCAGCGGCGCCAACTGGCGCTTCCGGCATCCTCAGCACGGCGAATTCACCCAATCGATGGCCGTGCAATTGCAGGCCAACAATGCCGAGGCCCTGACGCCCGCCCTGCTGGCAGGGCTGGGCTTGGCGCTGCAACCAGCATTCCTGGTTTGGCAGGAGCTGCAGTCAGGCACGCTGGAGTCGGTGATGGAAGACTGGCAAGTGGAGCCGATAGCGCTGCATATCCTGACCCCGCCAGGCCGCAACCGCCCCGCGCGCGTGCAGGCCCTCATCGAACACCTGGCAAAATCCTTCGCCAGCGAACCGTGGGCAGGCGTGGCAGAGCTCGTAGGCCGCTTTTGAGCTGATGGGGCAACGTGCCAAAGAAATCCCCCACTGGCCGCGCCCGACTGAAACTAGCGAGCATCCTTTGAGCAGCGGCTTGCCGTTCATCGAGCGCGGGAAGCAGTCGTTGCGGAGGAGGAAGCGCTCTTCATCGGCGACCTGAAGGGCAGGGCTATCCACGTGCCTGGTCATACCCCGCCGACATGGCTTAGCAGATCGGGGATGCCGTGTTCGTCCGCGATACGCTGTTCATGCCGGATGTCGGCACGGCCCGTTGCGACATTCCGGGTGGCAGTGCGCCAGTGATGGTCGCAGCGTGGTGCCCGCTGACAGGGTATTACCTCCCTGTGGATTGGCGCCCCTGACAGCGTCAAATGGCCGTTCCAGCTTCAGGAGCTGTCATTGAAGCATTGCTACCGAAATAACTGTTTTGGGTCGTTCTCTGCCACTCAGGCTCCCGGCCCTTGATCACTCAAGTCCACGGCGCAGTCTTCCGGAACGCCGAGCAGGCAAAGGGACTTCGCTGGAGTTTCGAGACACACCCCTCCGCACGCGGCGCTCGCTTAAAATAAGCTCTAGGATGATGTTGTCGGCATGCTGAATCCGAGACTCGGAACTCCATTCAGCCGGTGACACGACCCTGGCCGCCTGTTTCTCCGAGTCTGCATACCGGCGAGGTGACAAGGTGCTGGGCAATCCTGGGAGAATGGCAACTACCCGGCCAGGTAAGGGATGAGAATGCAGGGCATGGCCCCTGTACGGAGACGGAACCATGAAGGATGCGCCATCTCCAGCGCCCTATCCGGGCATGTATCCCGGTCGCTACTGGCATTTCCTGGACGACGGCCGCATGCAGTGCGACCTTTGCCCGCGCCACTGCCGCCTGCATGACGAGCAGCGCGGAGCTTGCTTCGTGCGCCAACGGCTTGGCGGCCGCATGCTGCTGACCGCCTATGGCCGCTCATCGGGCTTCTGCATCGACCCGATCGAAAAAAAGCCGCTCAACCACTTCTATCCGGGCAGCGCTGTCCTGTCGTTCGGCACGGCCGGCTGCAACCTGGCCTGCAAGTTTTGCCAGAACTGGGACATCAGCAAATCGCGGGAGATGGAAACTCTCGCCGATGCGGCAATGCCCGATGCCATTGCCAATTCGGCAGCGGCCCATGGTTGCAAGAGCGTGGCTTTTACCTACAACGACCCGGTGATTTTCGCCGAATACGCAATGGACGTTGCCGATGCCTGCCACGAGCTCGGCATCATGGCGGTGGCGGTGACCGCCGGGTATATGGGCGCGCAGGCCCGGCGCGATTTCTATGCCAGGATGGACGCGGTAAACGTCGACCTGAAAGGCTTCACCGACGCGTTCTATGTTGCATTCACCGGTGCGCACTTGCAGCCGGTGCTGGAGACGCTCCAGTACCTGAAGCACGAAACCGACGTCTGGTTCGAGATCACGACGTTGATAATCCCGGGCAAGAACGACGGCGATGAGGAGATCCGGGCGGAAGCCCAGTGGATTGCAAGGGAACTGGGCACCGACATCCCGCTGCACTTCACGGGATTCCATCCCGACTACAAGATGCGCGACGTGCCGCCGACGCCAATCTCCACCCTTACGCATGCCCGCAAGCTCGCAATCGAGGAGGGTCTGCGCTATGTGTACACAGGCAACGTCCACGATACAGCAGGCGCAACCACTTACTGCCCCGCCTGCCGAACTCCGCTGATCGTGCGCGACTGGCATGCCATCGAAAACTATCGCCTCACACCCACCGGCGCCTGCCCCGACTGCTTTGCGCCGGTGGCAGGTCGCTTCGGGCATTTCGAGCATCACTTCGGGCGGCGACGGATTCCTGTACACATCGGCTTGTAGGCCGATGCTCCACCGTACTGCAACGCGATGGCCTGATCAGGCTCTCCTGAATGTGATTTGGCGCGAGTCGAGGGATGGCCGGGATTCGCAGATATCTTAAGATTTATGCTCTGTAGAGCATAAGGGCGTATCCCGGCCATCCCTCAGCGTGGGGCTGCACCGCCAGGCCACGCCGAGGACGGCAGTGTGTAGGCAATCCTGCGGTTTTTCCTCCTCGCGCCAGCGGGCATCCACGCGCAGCTTGGAGGTCCGGCGGATAGTCCTGTGCCCTGGGTCAGGACGGCCCGTTTGCGCGAATTGGCTTGGGACGTGGCGGAGTTGAGGTGCGCTTGCACGATCAACCAGTAGCCCGTGAGTCAGGGCTATTCCCAGCTTAAGAAAACCCTAAGAATTCGCCGGCATCATGGCAATCAAGGAGCTGTCATGATGCCAACGCCGAGATACATAGCCTTTCTTCGGCCTATCGCCGTTGCGATGGGGTTGCTTAGTACTACCCCGTCACTGGTTGCCCAAGCGGCGACGCCAACGGAACTGCAGTCGGGGTATACGGCCAAAGCCGGGGCTCCTGCCGTGGCGGCTCGCGGCCAGCAAATCTTTACGGCCAACCACGGGCGAGAATGGAGTTGTGCTTCATGTCACGGTGCGGTACCCACGCAAAGCGGAAAGCACGCTGTAACAGGCAAACCCATAGGCGCGCTTGCACCGGCTTTCAACCCTGAGAGATTCACCGACGCGGCAAAGGTCGAAAAATGGTTTCGTCGCAACTGCAATGATGTCGTAGGGCGTGAATGTACGGCCGGTGAGAAGGCCGATGTATTGAGTTGGTTGCTGACTTTAAAGCCTTGAGTTCCCGAAGCCTGATGAGACCTGGTAAGCCTCTGACAGAGAGAGATGGATAGCATGCCAATTCTTCGACCTTGTTGCCTCGTCCACCAAGTACTGGTGGGCCTGAGCACTGCATTGTGGGTCAGCCACGGGGCATTGGCAGATGACGACCGGCGCCTTCAGCTAACACAGCTGTTGCCCAGGTACCAGCAGGAATGTGCTGCCTGCCACGTGGCCTACCCACCGGGTATGTTGCCATCCGGCTCCTGGCAGCATCTGCTGAACAGCCTGCCGCACCACTACGGCACGGATGCCTCGCTTGACGCGGCAACAGTAAAGCAGCTTGCGGGCTGGCTCACTGAAAACGCTGGCACCTATAAGCCCGTTCGCGAATTGCCACCTGAAGACCGTATTACCCGTACTGGCTGGTTTATCCGAAAGCACGATGAGATCCCTTCATCGGTATGGCTTCGCCCAGCGGTGAAGAGCGCCGCCAACTGTGCCGCATGTCACACGCGCGCCAATCAAGGAGACTTTAATGAGCACTACGTCCGCATCCCCCGCTAATCCATGCGGTTATACACATCTTTGACCGATCA
>NZ_JFJV02000080.1:0-30760 GCF_000611145.1 Cupriavidus sp. SK-3
CGAGGGCAGGCATCAAACAATCCTTAACAGCGTAAGCTTGACGGCTTCCAGCGTGTCAGGGCTAAGTTGTAATGTCCGCTTATAGCCAAGTTCAAATGTCCGAGTTTGCCAAGCGTAACCTGAGCGGTTTCCAGTCTGCTGGAGGCTCTCATGGCACCGGACACCATCACCCTGACCATGCGGCAAATCGATCGATTGAAGATCATTCAGGCCCTGGCGGACGGCTTTCTCAAGACCGGTATCGCAGCAGCGAGGCTGGGACTCACGGCACGCCAGACGCTGCGTCTGCTGCGGCATTATCAAGCCGTCGGTGCGCCTGCTTTGCTAAATGGCCATCAAGGGTTGCCGGGCAACAATCAATTGCCGCCCGGGCTCGAATTGCGCGTCCGCAGGCTGATCCGCGACACCTATGCCGATTTCGGCCCGACCCTGGCAGCCGAGAAGCTGCGCGAGCGCCATGGCATCAATCTCTCGGCGGCGTGCGTGCGCCGGATCATGATCGACGCTGGATTCTGGGTACCACGCAAGCTGCGTTCGCCCAAGGTGCATCAACCGCGCAATCGCCGCGCCTGCTTGGGCGAACTGGTGCAGATCGATGGCAGCGACCACGCCTGGTTCGAGGAGCGGGCGCCGGCCTGCACGCTGCTGGTGTTCGTGGACGACGCCACCGGGCACCTGATGCAGCTACTATTTGTACCGACGGAATCGACGTTCGGGTATTTCGAGGCCGCCGGGTCTTACATCGAGCGTCACGGCAAGCCAATGGCATTTTATTCGGACAAGGCCGGCGTCTTCCGGGTCAATCGGCAGGAGAATGCCGAAGGCCGCGGCTATACGCAATTCGGGCGCGCCTTGTTCGAGCTGAACATCGATATCCTGTGCGCCAACACGAGCCAAGCTAAAGGCCGTGTGGAACGGATGAATGGCACGCTGCAGGACCGATTGGTCAAGGAACTGCGCCTGCGCAAGATCAACACGATGGCCGGCCGATGGCGCTTCCCTGCCCTACACCACCTACCACCGGCTCTCGGCGATCGATCAGGGCGCCATCGTGGAGAACAAGCGGCTGGGCCACGTGCTGGACATCGCCGCCCAGGTGCAGGCGCTGCGCGACGGCCGCCACCAGGCCGGCCCTTCGCGGACGCTGCTGGGCGAGCCGCCGCGGCCGCACAACCCGCCCCCCCNCTGCACGTGAAGCGGCAGCGGCTGATCAACCGGCTGGACCTGGAGCGGGCGATCAAGGGCACGCCCATGCCGTAGTTTGGTTCCTTGCCGCCCGGTAGTGGACGCGGGACGGGACAGTCTCCAAGGGCAGCTACCGACGTTCGTCCTTCCGAAGAGCGGACATCGGGCCGAAACAAGAGTCGAGTCGCAGGCAACATTGGGGCGGCGCCGCAAAGCCAATTCCTGTTTGGCTTCGCACACTCAAAGAGGGGGACGGCTCAGTTCAACCCATCGCCGCACGGTGGGTCTCTCCCACTGACATGCAGCGTAGTCCATTAACCTTGTTGGTACCGGATCGCCGGCAAGCGCAGACCAGTTCAGACAGCACGGCTTGCCGCCTGTTCCAGACTAGCCCGCGCGATTACACGGTGGAACGGTGTGATTACCGCGAGGTACGTCCGTCCCAGCAAGTTATGGCAATGCACTACGGTCACCAGGACGAGCTCCCTGCCGCCTGCCGCACCCGCGCGCAGCTGGATCGCGAGCCGGAAGTCGAGATGCCGATCGTCCTCGCCCATCACCAGTTCCGCCGCACTCTTCGACCGCAGTGGAAAGAAACCGATCACCGGCCCTCGCGCCGCCGCAGCAATACCGACCGCACGAGACGATTTGACGCCGACTGTCGCCATAATCGTGTCCCGTACCCGCGTCAGCGCACGAATCCACCACGCCTGCCGCTCGAATCCAGCGCGCGCCAACACTTCGAGATCGTCGCTGGCCCCCGCCGGCAACTGAACCGCATACGCATCCAGCAGGTCCGCGCTCCTATAAAGCGGCGCCAGGATGCTGTCGGATGGTGCGGGTATCGCATGAGCTTTATGGGCATTGATCATCAACCAATCTCTCCATGGTTTGGGTTTAGCGCGAGCCTGCGCTAGACATTGTTTCTCTGTGCCATCAGCGCACCGCGAGCCATTCGCCCCGGGAACGATGGATGGATCTGCCACGCAGTTGTTATCGCTAGGACGCCACGATCTACTTTGAAGAACCGAACCTGCTCGGTGCCAATCCAGGCTGGATGCCAAGCCGTGTCGACCTTGATGATGAGTTTGTCCCCATCCTCGACACGACACAAACCAGAATAAGCAATCATTGTCTCGAAAAGGGCCGCCGGATCGCTATTCAGGCGCTCTCTGGATGTGAGTATCGACATCATCCTATCGCGTTCGATGACTATATGGCCGGGTGGTTCGACACCGTATGTGTCCGCGCGCTCGCCTGTATCCTCGAACTCGACCTGAAAAGATAAAATCTTCCACCACCCGGACAACGGGTGGGCTTCGATGTCGGACATAGCCATCTCATCTCTCCTTGGTTTCGCCAACCTACAAGTCAGACACGGGCGATTGGCTTCACGCCATCAGGCGCAATTCACCTTTGGGGGAAATGTGCCGATACAAGGTCTGCCGTGGGCCATCTGGCCAAAGCCTTGCCGGATACTGAGCCCGATCAGTGCGCCGTAAAGTTCCTGCTGTCCAGCCGGCAGCACCGGCAGCAGTGTGGCGCGTCGTTTCTCGATATCGAACAGGGATTCCACCAGCCACCCCACCAGATAGAGCGCAGCAAGGCAGCCTCCAGCCGTCGCGACGCTTCCTTGGCATACCAGGGGCTGGTCCACTAACTCCAGCCCTAGAGCTTGAAAGCCTCCGCGCGCATCCGGATGAGTTGTCGCACGACCACTAGGAAGCAGTCCAAGTCGTTCAAGGATGAAGGCACCTGCACAGATGGAGCCAATGAACTGTCGTGTGGGATCGAGTTGGAAGGATGATAGGAAATCCGGATGAGCAAGCGCTGCAGGTATGCCCTGCTTGCCGCTGGCAAACAACACTGCATCGGCGTGATTGGCCTCAGAGAGAGAGCCATGTGCCGAAACCGACAGTCCGTTCGCCGATCGCACGATAGAACTAGACGCCAGGATGCGCACGTTCCAGTCCTTGGTGTTGCGGCCCAAGATGTCCCACATTAGGAAGAGGTCGATATCGGTGAATTGGTCGAACGTGACCAGTGCGATTTCTTTCAAGGTGAACTCCCGGAGAAGCGCTGCTGTGCAAAATGCGGCGGCGGTCTAT
This sequence comes from Cupriavidus sp. SK-3, assembly GCF_000611145.1. Taxonomy (NCBI): domain Bacteria; kingdom Pseudomonadati; phylum Pseudomonadota; class Betaproteobacteria; order Burkholderiales; family Burkholderiaceae; genus Cupriavidus; species Cupriavidus sp. SK-3. Next base: position 3,294 of record NZ_JFJV02000080.1, read on the forward strand.
GTTAATGTTCGCAGCGTATCAATCCAGATCACACCATACACAGCCTGTATGGCGCAGACATATGAGCAAACTGACTCGCAACCACTGGGTCTCGGCTGGCCTTGAGTCCCTAGACCAAGAAGGACACGCCGGCGTCTCGGCCGAAATCCTAGCTCGCCGGTTGAACGTAACCCGTGGTTCGTTCTATCACCACTTTCGCAATCGCGAAGACTTCGTGCGTACGTTGCTGGCCAAGTGGGAAGAGGACTACACGGAGCGGATGCTTGCCTATGCAGCGCAGGGACGCACCGCCAGCGAAACCTTGATGCGCTATTTGAGCATTGCCGCCGAGAAACAGCCGGGCCGGGAAGTTGCCATCCGAGCGTGGGCGCTGCACGATCCGTTGGTGGCCGAGTTTCAGCAACGAGTCGACGCAACTCGACTGGCTTTCGCGGTCAGAACGTGCCGTCGATGGGTTCGCTCGCCTAGCCATGCAGAAATAATCGGCCAGGCGGCGCACTTGTGCTTAATCGGTGGTCAGCAGGCAGGACTGCGACGTGACGCCAGTCGCTTCAATAGGCTCTTGCAGGATGCGTTTACCCTCTTCAAAGACACACTTCCACCGCGCGCCTGAGACCACGTTGCCGGCTTAACGGCAAGTCCATCCAACGTCGTCAGTCATTGTGATTGACATACAGGTCAGTTGGGGGCTAGGCGGCGCACGATTCTGGATATCTCGTCGCATGTGAGGGGTCTTTGGTCCGCTGCGTTGTGAATACCTTTCCCCTCGATAAGGCGTCAAGCGCTCAAGGAGTGTCTGAAGGGTTGATGAACCGCCCCGCCCGACCGGCGAGGCTTCGCCATCATGCACATTGATACACGCTAACTAGGCGCGAAAACGAGCGGCCGTGATCCAGGGATTGCTCCGTTCGAACATCGCCTTTGCTATCGGCGTTTGCTAAGCGCACGTGAACTACCTTACCGATTCGAGGCACTCGCGCGGCACCGCGGTCAACTAAAGGCACGCGGCCATGTTGAATTTGCCAATGGTGACAGAGCCGCCCCACCCTGAGCGGATCTCGGTCGTCTCAGGCCAGCTCGACTGCCTTACGGAAACAGCCCAGAAAAAGACCCAAAAGAACCAAAACCATCCTGCACTAGACCGGACATTCTGATCTGGCCAGAGGAAGGACATTTGAATTTAGTTGGGAGGGCGACATTTCAGAACGCCCTTGACAAAAACTGTAGTGGCAAAGTTGTAATGTCCGGTTCTGGCAAAGTTCAAATGTCCGCCTGAGGCGCCTGTCCATGGTCTTCAGCCTGCCCGGATGCGTGAGTTAGACAGGCTCAAGACCGTCCAGGCGGTCGTGGATGGTCAGTTGCGGCCCGGCGTGGACGCGGCCAACGCCTATGCGCCGGCGTTTATCACGGACTTCAACGCGCGCTTTGCCAAGGTGCCGAGGAGCGATTTCAACGCCCACCGGCCCCTGCGCGGCGACGAGGATTTGGAATGGATCTTCAGCTGGCGCGAGTGGCGCAAGGCGTCGGCCAGCCTCACGCGAGACGGGGTGGAAGACGCTGAATAGTCGACCATAGGGAGGTATAGCTCTTTTCTCTTGACCCTCACGTAGCGTAAGGTCTTAACCTCCATCGTGCGCACTTGAACGGAGGCTCGCATGTTTTTGAAAGTGGGAGAATTGGCGAAACGCAGTGGACTCACGGTTCGTACGCTGCACCACTACGACGCAGTCGGTCTTCTCACGCCTTCGGCGCGCGCCGATAACGGCTACCGCCTGTATGACCGCCACGACGTTGCCCGGCTTCACCTGATCCTGGCATTGCGTGGTTTTGGTCTCTCGCTCACAGAAATCGGCGCTTGTTTGGACCAGCCGGATATCCCACTCACATCCATCGTCGAACGGCAAATAGCAACACTTGATCAGCAGATCGAGCAGGCTGCGCGTCTGCGAGATCATCTGAAGCGATTGCGGGGCACGTTGATGGACGGAGAGGAGCCGGAGCTAGCCGATTGGCTCACTACGTTGGAGTTGATGACCATGTACGAAAAGTATTTCTCCCGGGACGAACTTGCCCGCCTGCCTGTGTACCGCAATGGCCCGGAAGCGGAAGCGGGATGGGACAATCTTGTTGAGCAGGTACGAGCGCTGATGGAAAGTGGGACGCCGCCCGAGCACGAAAAGGCCCGCGAGTTGGCGATCCGATGGATGACGATGCTTGTACGCGACACAAATGGCGATCCACGGTTGGCCGCAAAGCTAAACCATATGCACGAGAACGAACCGTCGCTGCAGGCTCATATCGGGATCTCTTTGGCGCTGCGCGACTACGTGCTTCGGGCATTCTCGGAAACAAAAATGCTGACCTACGAAAAATACCTGTCGCCTGGCGAGATCCGCTTCATGCGCGCGAATTACGGCAAGCGGGCGATGGAGTGGCCCCAATTGATGGCCGACGTTCGTGATGCGATTGATGAAGGCATCACGCCCGATTCGCCGCAAGGGGCTGAGCTTGCGCGGCGCTGGCTCGATCTCTTCAGAAGCTACGCAGGAGATGACCCAGGTACGCAGCTTAAATTCCGCAAGGCGCTGGAGAATGAGCCTGATCTCATGATCGGAACGTGGGCAGATGAGGCACTGCTTACCTTCGTTCGTCAGGCTATGTCGCGCGTGGTGCAATTGAACTGATCGCGGGCTACAGTTGACCGGGGGCGCATAGGTTGCCGTGTTACTCCAACCGGATCATCCTGCTACGGCGCACCGATATTTCAATCCGGTGAACGATGTGCAACAAACATCGTTCACCCCACCGCCGTCTACGCCAATTGGATCTTGTCGCTGGAAGTGATTAGCGGATCGATACCAGGCGTCCACATGTGCCATCGTTCAAGGTCGAAATTGGCTGCGGACTCATCCGTCGCTGCCGCCCCCATTTCATGAGCCCTGCCCTGCGCCGGCCTCTGCCCAGAAGCCCAAGATGGTGGCCATGTCAACATCCGGCTGGGTCTGGGGCGGGCTATTAGTAGGCAGACCGTCGTAAAGGACGGTCGAACGGCTGGTACCGTGGACTAGCCTCGTGCTTTGGATTTGTTCAGGGTGACGGCGGTGCGAATGAGCGTTTTCAACGCCTCCTCGTCTATCTTCGAGTCCTCGTGGAAGTCGATGGCACGCCTTGTGTTTCCGTCAAGACTGGCGTTGAAAAGGCCCGAAGGATCCACCAGAGCCGCCCCTTTGGCGAAGGTCATCTTCACGACGTTCTTGTAAGTCTCGCCTGTGCAGATCAATCCGTCGTGCGACCACACCGGAACCCCTCTCCACTTCCACTCCTCGACGACTTCAGGATCGGCTTCCTTGACCAAAGTACGGAGCCGGTTGAGCATCTTGCCCCGCCAGTCGTCTAGCTCCTTGATTCTCGCGTCGATCAGTTGAGAAGGAGACTTGCTTTCCTGCAACCCGCTCTTCGTCATGCCCGTTTCTCCTCAAGAGTGAACTCCAGACCTGCAACACAGGGCTAGATGAGAATAGTAATGGCACGTGTCACCCTATGGTGTTGATAAATGCCTGGGGAATTGCCCTTCCCGCAGGAATCCAAAAAAAAAATGGACGCACTGTCAGTTCGTGTCAGTAGTGTTTGACCTACTGCTGAGGGATATCCGGCTGCCGGGCAGTCGGGGATGGGACCAGGATTGCCCCTTCTCCCGCCAGTCAGTGGAGTTCGGGTATACCTCTAAGAAAGAGGTTCATTGAGCACTTATTCGGCGTACAATGCGGAACCGTCCCGATCCGGTCAACGTCTACTTCGCTCTTCCGTCCGGCAAGGAGCGCATGTAAATGCAAAGTTGGCCGATTTGTTCGAAGTTTAAAGTTAACGTAACCTGAGAAGAATAAAGTTGAAAAAGAAACTGAATGGTTTGTTCACTACCGCATTGGTGCTGGCTGCATCCACCGTCTCGGTCGCGCGCCCGGTTTTCGCGGAAGAGATGACGCCAGTTAATGTGGCTGATCTGTACATAAAGACCATCATCAATCATGACGAAAGCAGCGTAAACTCGCTGAACAATTATCTGAGGCCAGCCCGAAAAATCGCGGGACAGACGGGTGATTTCGCGTCGTTTGCTGATCTGGTCAAGGCTGACAAGGAATATCCGGATGACATGACCAAGGATATTCTGGAACTGTTCCCTGCCCAACTGCAGCCGGCGCTGAAGCCTTCCGTGATGGAGTTGATGAAGAGCGTACTGAACGCCAAGAATCGGACCGAATGCAAGTCCTTGACCTCCAGGCAGGCCAAGTCGAACGGTGGGATGCAGACGAGCCTCGTGAAGTTCGAGTGTCAGGTGGTCAAGGTGCCGGAGCGCTGGCCCGCCGCGGTTCAGCGGCTTGCCGGGAGCAAGTGCAGTGCGCAGGAGTGCCAGAAGGAGATCCAGAACATCAGGAAATTCTATGAGTCGTCAGCGACTCAGACGTGGCGCGGTGAATTCCCACTCGCTCGCGAGAAAAACGGTAGCGCCTGGCGCAATGATTTCCCGCGCGAAGCACTCGATGAGATCTGGGACCTCATTTAACCCGATCACGGCGCCTCATCCCCCACCGCGCTGCGGATCTGCGCCGCCAGCTGCATCAGGTGCGGCTTGAGAAGGCGCGCGGCGCTGGCCGGCGTTGCCTGCGTGGCTGTGCTGACGTTCAGGATGTGGATTGCGTAGCTCTTGAACACCAGGGGCGTGGAAAGCGCGACCACTTCCGGCTGCCAGCTGGCCATGCACCAGCCCTGCGTCCGTACCTGCTCGATGCCCTGGGCGATCTGTTGCTCCAGCGCCGGCCAGTTGGCGCGCAGGCGCTTGCTGAAGGCTTCCAGCAAGGCCTTGGTCTCCCGCGCCGGGGCTGCGGCCAGGTAGGCGCGGCCCAGGGACGTATGCTCCATCGGCACGCGCTGGCCGGTCACCACGGTGCGAAGCGAGACCTTGCGGCTATAGCGGATGGACTCCAGGTAGACCATCTCGTCGCGATCGGCCATGGCCAGCCCGACATTGATGTGCTGGCGTTGCGCCAGTTCGCGCATCAACGGTGCGGCCACTTGCAGGACCGCCGAGCCGCTGCGCATGGCGTGGGCCAGGCTGAGGACCGGTGCGCCGAGCCGGTAGGCGCGCAGCGTTGGGTCGTATTGGAGGAAGCCGGCGTCCACCAGGCTTTGCGTGAGCCGGCTGACGGTGGAGCGCGGCAGGCCGGTACGCTCGGCGAGCTCGCCGTTGCCCAGTACCTCCGAGCCCGGACGAAAGGCCCGGAGTATCTCCATGCCGCGTTCGAGCGAGCGGTTTGCCGACGTGCTGGTCGCTCTTCCTCGCGCTCTCGTCAGTGCTTGTTCGGGGTTCAAGGCATTGCTCCTGATGGGGCCGATTTCCGGTAGCCGGAATCAAGCGTATCGGAGCGGAGTTTGACATAGCCAGCGCTCGCGGAACCGGACACATTGTGACTCTGCGCGCGCTCTTCCGCCCTCTTCCGCCCTCTTCCGCCCTCTTCCGCCCTCTTCCTCTCCGGCCCTCTTCAGTCCGCCAGCACGACAACACCATCCGCCGCCTTCACTCCTTGGGATGCCGGCAGCACAAAGACCGGGTTGATCTCCGCCTCCACCAGCCGCTCGCCTAGCGCTGCCGTCATGGCGGAGAAAGCCACAATGGCGTCCGCGAGGGCGTCGACGTCAGCCTTGGGCCGCCCCCGGAAGCCATCCAGCAGCGGCCAGGTCTTGAGTTCGCGAATCATGCCCAGCGCTTCGGCGCGCGACAGCCCGCCCGCCGGCGGGAGCATGCGCAGGGTGGTGTCCTTGAACAGCTCCGCCGCGACGCCGCCCATGCCTAGCAGGATCGCGGTGCCGAGGGCATCGCGGTGCATGCCGAGGATCATCTCGACACCGCCGCTGACCATCTCCTGGACGAGAAAGCGCCGCGGCATCACGCCGGTATGCGCGTGCACGTCGGTGCACATGGCCAAAAGGCGGCCCGCCACGTCTTCTGGCGACAGGTTGACGGCTACGCCGCCGACATCGCTCTTGTGCGTGATTTCGGCCGAGAGGATCTTCAGCACCACGGGTGCGCCCAGGCCGCTGGCGGCCGCGGCTGCCTCTTCTCCGTTCGCGACGATGGTTTCACGCACGGCGGGGATGCCGAAGCGCGCGAACAGTTGCTTTGCGGCGGCTTCGTCGAGCGCGCCGCACGGGTAATCCGCCGCGGCGCGGACGGCGTTGGCATGCGCGGCGGGCAAGCCGGGCGTCGCAGCCTGGTCTGCCGGTGTCTCGCGCCATTGCGCGGCGCGCAGCATTGCGTCAAATGCCACGGTACAGCTTTCCGGCGCGCTGAACGCGGGCACGCCGCGCTCGTTCAACAAGCTGGCAGCCTGCGGCGCATGTGGGCTGACATATGCCAGGATCGGCTTGTCACTGGTGGGCAGGCATTGCTGGATCGCGCCTGCCATCAGGTCCGGCATCGCCAGTCCCGACGATCCGACGATCACGGCGACGGCATCGTAGCTCGGGCTATCCAGCAGCGCCCTGATCGCGCCGCGCAACAGGTCTGGCTGCAGGCCTGCCAGGGTGACGTCGATGGGATTGCGATCCAGCGCAGCATGATCGCCATTTTGCAGGGCCCGCAACTGTTGCGCGGTGGCTTCATCGGGCGGAGGCGTCTCGAAGCCGGACATCCCGAGGCTGTCCGACACCAGGGTGCCGGCGCCGCCTGTCGAGGTCAGGATGGCAATCCGGTTGCCGCGCAGCACCCTGCCGGTGGCTAGCGCGGCGGGGATATCCAGCAGGTCCGCGAAGGTTTCCGCGCGGATCACCCCAACCTGCCTGAACAGTGCATCGTACATCCGGTCCGCGCCGGCGAGCGCGCCCGTGTGCGATACCGCCGCCCGGGCTCCGGCCTCGGAGCGACCGATCTTGAAGGCCACCACCGGCTTCCCGGCCCTGGCGGCTTTCAGCGCGGCGGCGCGGAATTTCTCCGGGTTCCGTACGCTTTCGACGTACAGGGCGATCACCCTGGTGGCTTCGTCATCGGCCAGGTAGTCGATGAAATCCGCCAGTTCCAGATCCGCTTCATTGCTGGTGGAAACCAGCTTGGACAGCCCGATGCCACGCGCGGCGGCGCGTGACAGCAAGGCGCCAAGAATGCCCCCGCTCTGCGAGACCACGCCGATGTTGCCGGCCGGAAAATGGGCCATCTCAAGCGCGCCGCTGGCCGATAGCGGGATGTTGTCGGTCAGGTTGACCAGGCCGATGGTATTGGGGCCCAGCAAGCGCATGGCGCCCGCCGCCTCGATCAGCTCGGCCTGGCGCCGCGCGCCTTCGGCACCGGTTTCGGTATAGCCGCTGGCCAGCACGATGGCGGCGCCGGTGCCGCGGGCGGCCAGGTCGCGAACTGCCAGATGGGCGCGTTCCGCGCCAAGCAGGACGATGCCCACATCCGGCACCTCGGGCAGCGAACGGACATCCGGATAGCAGCGCAGGCCGTCGATCTCGCTCACCTTTGGGTTGACGGGGTAGATGGCGCCGGCGAACCCGTGCTTCTTCAGGTAGGCAACCGGGCGTCCGGCGGTCTTGGCCGCATCGGCGGAAGCCCCGATGATGGCAACGCTGCGCGGATGGAGCAGGCGGCCGATGACGGAGCGTGTGTTTGCTGTGTCCATGGTGTCAGGCCTTTTCCTTTGCTGCCATCTTGTCCAGGAATGCCAGCACGGACTCGCGGTGCTCGGTGCTGGTGTAGCAGATGCCCTGTGCCTGGCTGCCCTGCGCGAACACCTGGCCGGCCGGCAGTTCGAAGGTCTGGTTCAGGATGGACTTGCCCAGCGCCAGGGCGGTGGCCGACCCCTGGCTCAACTCGGCGGCCCAGGCGTGCGCATTGGCCAGCAGTGTTTCCGGCTCGCTCAGGCGATCGGCGATGCCAAGCTGAAGCGCCTCGGCGGCATCGACCTTGCGGCCGCTGAAGATCAGTTCCTTGGCTTTGGCCAGGCCGGTGCGGCGCGGCAGGAAATACATGCCGCCGCCGTCCGGGATCAGGCCGCGATGGATGTAGGACCACGCAAAGCTGGCGCTTTCCGACACCATCACGAAATCGCAGCTCATCGCCATGTCCGCGCCGAGCCCGGCCGCGGCGCCATTGACCGCGGCGATGGTCGGCTTGGGCATGTTGTGCAGCAGCGCGACCGTATGGTGCACCCGTTGCTGGCGCGCCCAGCCATTGAAGGCAACTTCGCCCGGCGGCGCGTCCACGCGCCGCTGCATGCCGGCTACGTCGCCGCCCGCGCAAAAACCCTTGCCGTTGCCGGTGAGGACCAGCGCGCGAATACTCTTGTCCTGCGTGACGTGTTCGAGGGCGGCGATCAGCTCGGTGCGCATGTCATCGGTCATGGCATTGCGTTTTTCCGGGCGGTTCAGCGACAAGGTGGCGATCCCTGCATCGATGTCGAGCGTGATCAGCGAGGTGGTGGTCATTGGTTGGTCTCTCTTTGTCTGGCGGCCATGCGATTGGCCTTGTGCATCATGTGTTGCCGATGTTGCCGATGCGGCGGGATTACTCGACGGTGATCTTGGCTTCCTTGACCACGCGGCTCCAGCGGGCCTCTTCGCCGCGCACGTAGCGCCCGAATTCCTCTGGCGTGCCCGCACTGACCTGAAGGCCCTCGGTTTCGGCACGCTTGCGGAACGCGTCGGTCTGTACGGCCTTCCTGGCTGCCGTATTGAGGCGGGCGATCACCGGGGCGGGCGTGCCGGCCGGCACGAACAGGCCGTACCAGCTTTCGGCCACATAGCCGGGCACGCCGCTCTCGGCGATGGTGGGAACCTTGGCCAGCACCGGGCTTGCGGAGCGTTGCGCGGTGGTCACCGCGATGGCGCGCAGCTTGCCGCTTTCCAGCTGCGGTCCGACCGCCGAGGCGGTGGCGAACATGACGTCGACCTGCCCGCCCAGCAGGTCGGTAATCGCGGGGCCGGCGCCACGGTAAGGAATGTGATTGAGATCGACCTTGGCCAGCGACTTGAACAGCTCGCCGGCAAGGTGCGCCGAGGTGCCCGGGCCTTGGGAGGCAAACGAGATCTTTCCCGGCTTGGCCCTGGCGGCCGCGATCAGGTCCTGGACTGTTTTGTAAGGACTGTCCCGGCGCACCACGAGCACGTTGGGCGACCGGCCTACCAGCATCACGGGGGCGAATGCCTTGTCGGTCGCATAGGGCAGCTTGGCGTGGATGCTCGGGTTGACCGCGTGGGCCAGCGTCGCCATCACCAGCGTGTAACCGTCCGGCGCGCTCTTGGCCACCACGTCGGAGCCGATGATGGTGCCAGCGCCCGGCTTGTTGTCGACGATCACGGGCTGGCCGAGGTCCTGGGACATCGTGACCCCCATGGTCCTGGCGATCAGGTCGGTCCCGCCGCCGGGGGCGAAAGGCACCACGAGGCGGATCGGCTTTTCCGGGTAGGCCGCCGTGGCGGCCAATGGCGCCAGCGCGGCCATGGCGGCGAAGGGAATGGCCAGCTTGGCCAGCATCCGGCCAAAGAGAGGGATTGAATTCGGCACTTGCGTCTCCGGTCTGGTTTCAGTGCGGGACCCGGCGCCAGTTTCGCGCCTTGCCCCGCCCGTTTTTGATGAGTCCAGAGTAAGCGTTAATGCCGTCCGATACAGCCCCGCATTTCCGGCAGACGGAATTGAAGGCGGCCGCTTCCGTGCCCGGACGGCTCACGCCTCAGCGGGAATGGGCTGGCACGGAATACCGCGGCATGGAGGGCGCCATCGCGCAGAGCGCTGGCATATGCGCAGTCACGCGGATGCAATCCGCCCGCGGCAATGGCTAAGCAGGATACGCGGGCAATGCCAGCGCATCGCGCATCACGAAGCGGTCGCGGCCATTGCGCTTGGCTTCATACATGGCGGCGTCGGCCTTTTCCAGCATTGGCTCCAGGAACGGCGATGCCGGGATTTCGCAAACCGCGCCGACGCTGATGGTGACGTACGGGTGTTCGGGCCAGCCACCGTGCGGCAGCGCCAGCGAGCGCACGGCCTGGAGCAGCCGCAATCCGGCTTGCCTGGTTTCGCGCGGCGAGATGTGCGGGAGCACGATGGCGAACTCTTCGCCGCCAACGCGGGCGCAGAAGTCGCCGGGGCCGTTGCGCATGGTTTCCCCGAGGGCGCCGGCGACCTGGCGCAGGCATTCGTCGCCGTGCACGTGGCCGTGCAGATCGTTGTACTGCTTGAAGTAATCGACGTCGATGATCAGCAGGCCGACGGGGATGCCCTGCTCGAACGCATTGGCCAGCGCGGCGGCGGCCTCGCGCTGGAAGAACCGCCGGTTGAACACCCCGGTCAGCGCGTCGCGGTACAGGTCGGCCTCGATGCGCGAGAGCTTTTCCTCGGTTTCGCCCAGCCGCACCGCCAGCGTGGAGTTCTCCGAAGTCAGCGCCTGTTCGCGCGAGCGGAAACGGGTGACGTCGCGGAGGAACACAATGCTCCCTACCGGTTGCCGGTTGAGGTTGCGTACCGGGTCCACGGTGAGCTCGTAGTCGACCCGCTCCTCCGAAATCAGGTGGGATGCGCCGCCACCGGGCATGTCCGAACGGCTGGCGGCGATTGCGTCATTCCAGGCTGCCGGGTACGGGCTGCCGCGATCCACGGCTTCCAGCAGCCGGCGGGCGGCGGGATTGAAATCGACAATGATGTCGTCCGCATTCACGATTACGCAACCCTCTTGCAGGGCATCGAACACCCGCAGCCTGGCATAGTGCCCGACGTCATCCAGGTGCCCGCGCAGCGCGCATATCCACACCAGCACCGTCATCACGGAGAGGGTGGCCGGGGTCAGGTCGCCCCCGAGCGGCCCTGTCCATCCACGAAGGTACGCGATATTGGCCACCAGCGGCAGCGCCAGTCCGCCGGCCAGCACGGCGCGCCCGCCCCGCGTCAGGCTGCTGCTGGGCACGCGGGCTGTCAGCAGGAAGTAAAGGCTGATCAGCAGCAGCAGGTAGGAATAGGCAGCCACCACCGCGTACGCCGGACCATGGGTGAAGACCGCGCCGGGCGGCAGGCCACCAGGTACCATCGCGATCGAATCCCAGATCAGGTGGTGCCGTTCGTTGGTGAAGACGAGGCCCAGCGTCACGATATTGATCACGATGGGCATCGAGAGCAATGACCAGGGAATGACGAACCTGGGCCGGCTGAGCTGGATCATGGCGCAGAGCCAGGCGATCGGTACCGCGACGATGCCGAAGTACTGCAGCCTGGCCCACATCACGCGGGTTTCCAGGTCGAAGGAACTCAGTTCCAGCAGGCGGCCGCCGCTCCATATCACGCAGCCAAAGGCCAGCATCAGGAAGGCCTTGACGGTGGGGTCGTCCCGCCTGGTCCACGCGGCCACGGCAACCGTGAGGCTGCCAACGACCGCAAAGGTGAGACAAAGGATGAGGGGGTACGAAGGCATTCGGCCGGTTCCAGGACGCGCTCGCCCGCCGGCGGTGCCCGGCGGCGGATTCTCCGGACGGATTATAAGGCGGGCCTGCGGGCGGCATGGAAGCCGATGCCACCCGGGCCCCTCCCATCAAAAGCCCAACTGCCGCGCGGCCAGGTCTTTCATGATTTCCTCGGATCCACCACCGATCATCATGACCTTGACCTCCCGGTATACACGTTCGCTCAGCGTGCCGCGCATGAAACCCATCCCGCCCAGGATCTGCACGGCCTGGTCGGTGCAGAACTGCATCGCCTGCGTGGCCTGGATCTTGGCCATGCAGGTGCGCGCCACCAGTTGCGCGGGGTCTCCCTCCTGGTGCTGGACGCGGTAAGCCAGGTCATAGACGAGATTGCGCGCGGCTTCGATGCGCAGCGCCATGTCGACCAGCTTGTGGCGGATCCCCTGCCGCTCCACCAGCGGCTGGCCGAATGTGTTGCGCTGGCGCGCCCAGTCCAGCGCTTCCTGCAGGCAGGCCTCGGCATAGCCATAGGCGCTTGCGCTCATCCCCAGCCGCTCGGAATTGAAGTTGCGCATGATGATCTGGAATCCGCGGTTTTCGTCGCCGATCAGGTTGGCGGCGGGGATGCGGCAGTTGTCGAAATGCAGGTGGGCGGTGTCGGAGGCGAGCCAGCCCATCTTCTTGAGTCCGGTGCGGGTCAGGCCGGGCGGGTTGCCTTCAATCAGCAGCAGGGAGATGCCGCCCGCGCCCTTGTTGGCAGGGTCGGTGCGCACCGCCGTGGTGATGAAATCGGCGCGCATGCCGGAGGTGATGAAGGTCTTTTCGCCGTTGACGACGTAGTGGTCACCGTCGCGCACTGCCGTGGTCCTGAGGCTAGCCACATCGGAACCGCCGCCCGGCTCCGTGATGGCCAGCGCGGCGATCTTGTCGCCGGCGATGACCGCGGGCAGCACGCGCTGCTGCAGCGCCTCGCTGCCTGCCGCGACGATCGGCGGTACACCGATGGAGTGGGAGTGGAGCGACGCATTGACGCCGCCCGAGCCGCTGCGGGCGAATTCCTCGGCCTGGATCAGGTGGTAGAAGATGTCGCCGGGCGTGCCGCCGAAGCGCTCCGGGTAACCCAGCCCGAGCAAGCCGATCTCGGCAGCGCGCCGGTACAGCGAGCGGGGAAAGGTCCCGGCTTCATCCCATTCGTTCACAAACGGCGAGATCTCGCGGGCGACGAATTCGCGCAGCGTGCTGCGAAACTGTTCGTGCTCGGCCGAGAAATAGTGGGCGAGCGGCGGCAGGGTCAGGAGGCTCATCGTGGGTCCTGTCAGTTGGCAGGCAGCCGGCGTGGCTGCCGTTTTGGGTCGGGGGCATGTGGCATGGGAACCGGCCACAAACCGGCAGGCGATTCCATGCGGCACTGCCGGCATGCCTCGACCATAGGCTGCGCCGCGCACTTCGTCTTGCGCAAAGTGGTCGGCGCGCCGGTGCCCGCCCCCGCCGCTATCCGGGTGGCATTGCCTCGAGCTGTCTGGCGGAAGCTTCCAGCCCCTGGAGGATGCTGTCCGCTACCTTCTGCGGGAAAGCAGCCGGCAAGGCGGCGCCGACCTTCCCGATGACTGCCGGCGTTTGCGCAATGAGCCGCTGGATCATGCCCTCGGCATCCGGGCCGTGGAAACACTTGGGCGCCATCGCGTTGAAATGCCGGCGCTGCACATCCTTGAACAGGTAGTGCCGGTTCTTGCCCGCCACCGCCATGGCCAGCTTGGCCTTGTGCCACGACCACTGGTTCGCCCCGTTGCCGACCACCGGCCAGATCGACATCACGTCATAGAGCGGTGTCATCCGGTAGCGCCCGCCGGGCAGCAGCCGGATGCTGAAATTCTTGGCATGCCCGTCGGGTGCCGCCAGCATCCAGAACAGGATCTGCGTGGCGAGGAAGGACTCGAGGTCTTCGTCGGCGTGGGTCGATTGCCGCAGGATCTGCGCGATATCGCGCATGCCCGGGCCGCCGTCCGCTTCGTATTTCAGGTGGGGAGCGACACCCAGCGCCTGGCAGAAGTCCTCCTGCGGCAGCCGCAGGATCCAGTTGCCCGACGAGTGCGGTTGCCGGTCGAAGCGTTGCACGCTCAGTACCTTCTGGCTGGCGAAGGTCTTGATTTCACTGTGCGCGACCGGCAGTCCATAGGCGGCGAGGATGGTCAGGCAGAGCCATTCGTTCTCGACCGAGGTGCTGAGGTCGGCTCGCTTGTTGCCCACCAGCCCGAGCGGCAACTTGAGGATGTGGGTGGTGGGCGTGGCACCGTGAGGCTTCATCCACTGGTTGCCGTGCCACAGCAGCGCTGTCTTCTCCTGCGCGCCGGCCAGGGAAATGCGGAAGTCGTCGTCATCGCCCTGTGCGCCCAGGGCGGCCGGGCTAACCGTTTGCCGCAGCAGTCTTTCGATATCGGCATCGGACTGCGGCGTGCCGTCGATGCGGTCATGGCCCACCGGCTGCTCGCTTTCGCCGAGCAGCTGCACCGCGCCGACGCAGTCGCGGCCGATGGCTTCCAGCAGGTCGAAGGCCTCCGTGGTCGCTGTCTTGAAGCGGGTGGCGAGGCGCTTGCGGATGGCGTCGCTGTCGGGCAGCAGGTTATCGAAGTAGTTGCGCACCCTGTCGCCCTTCAGCGGGGAAGCACCGACGCCGAAGGGCAGCGACAGGGACAAGGGCCGGCCGGCGGGCGAGGCGATCCAGCCGGGGTCGTACTGCAGTTCCATATCGCCCCGCGTGGGGATGCGCCACGTCCCCACCCGCTCGCCATTGGCCCACACCGAAAGCGCCCGCGCATGCGATCTGCGGCCCATGCCTACCACTCCACCGTCGGGGAATCGGCGCCGGCCGGGCGCTTGTCCTGGACGACCAGCTCAAGGCCCAGGCTGCTGACCAGCGCCAGCAACTGATCCGCGCTGATGCTGCCGGGGTTCAGCTCCATATGGGAGACGCGGCTTTGGCTGACGCCCAGGCGCGACGCGAGGTCCGTCTGGGACAGCTTCGCCGCACGCCGTGCGGACTGCAGCACCTGCCCTAGCTGGCCGGCGGTGGAGAGCAGTTGTTTCATCTTGGTGGTCCGGGCTTACCCGTCATGTGCGTAAAATCATTTTATGAGCAACATGGGTATTCTGCAAATACCAATTTAATGGGTATTTGCATTTTACCAATTTAGTGGGTAGAAAGGGCGAGATCGACCGCTGTCAAGCCGTGCCAAAGCCCGGTTGCCAGGTTACGGAACAGGAAATCCGTGCTTGTTGCGAGAACCGCCTAGCCGGGCATGCCCCCGCCCACCGCCACGCGCTCGCCGATCAGCGCGAGCTTGCGCGAGCCGGCAAAGATGTCGCTGGGTTTGAGCCCGTAGACCTGGCGGATGGAGTGGCTGAAGTGCGTGGAGTCGGGGTACCCGGTATCCAGCGCCACATGCGCCAGGTTGGAGTCCTGGGTGACATAGTGAAGCAGGCTGCGGGCCCGTTTCCACGTGCGAAAGCTGCGGAACGGCGTGCCAACCTCTTCCTTGAACAAGTGCAGGAAGCGCGAAAACGACAGATGGGCCGATGCGGCGCAGGACTCGGCCGTGGCGGTGGCCGAAGGCGCATTGCGGATGCGTTGCACCACGGCTTCGATGCGTGGGTCCAGCCGCCGTGCCGCCAGCGCATGGCCGAAGAAGATCTGGTCGAAGCTGTCCGCCTGCAGGTCCAGTTCCCGTCCGCGCTCGCTCAGGTAGGCGTGGGCCTGGCGCACGTGGCGCACGAACGCCGGATCGTCCACCGGCCCCGCCCGGCCGCGGATCACAGACGGCAGGCGGGCGAGGTCGATGCTCTCGGCCTCTAGCCCGAGGTCGCAGATCATGCGGTCATCGCAGGCCACCGAGTGCGGCATATAGGCTGGCACCACCGCCAGTTCCGTGGACTCCCAGGGCCCGCCGTCGAAACGGATGCGGATGGGTGCGCTTAACGCTACATAAATCAGCAGGCCGCCCATGGTGCGGACCGAGGGCGAGCCCAGCAGGCCGGCGTAGAAGAGCCGCTCCGGCGTGAGCCACATTACCCGGCCGGTCCCTCCCCTGGCGCCGGGCGCCAAGGTCATGGCTGGCGGGCACGCAATGCCTTGTGCTTGCATCTGCATGTCCTTTGTCTCCTGCCGGGCGCTGTCCGCGCACCGGTTGGTGCGTCGTCAGGCCTGCTGGTTGTGCGGTCTGGGTGCTTCGGACGACGCTGGCCGGGCGGTGCTGCCGTGCCGCGGCGCAAAAAGCAGCGTAGCCGGAGCAGCCGGCCACGTCTTGCGTCAGGTGGCTATGGCCAGGCGTTCCGGCCCGGTGGCGCCCAGGGGCCGGAACGTGCGCCGGTCAGCCCGGCGCTCCCGCCACATCGTAGTGCTCCCGATAACGCTGGCGCAACTCGAATTTCTGGATTTTTCCCGTGGAAGTCGCCGGCAGCGCGGCCAGCAGCACCACGTCCTTGGGCACCTCGAAGCCGCCGAGATGCGCCTTGCAGTGGGCGCCCAGCTCGTCCTGCTCCACCGCCGCGCCTGGCTTGAGCGTGACGAATGCCGTCACCGCCTCGCCCCAGCGCGCATGGGGCAGGCCTACCACCGCCGCGTTGGCCACGGCGGCATGGCGCAGCAGCACCTCTTCGACCTTGATCGAAGGTACGTTTTCCCCACCGGTCTTGATCATGTCCTTGATGCGGTCGAGGAACAGCAGTTGCCCGTCCTCGTCCAGCACGCCCAGGTCGCCGGAGTGATGCCAGCCAAAGCGCTGCACGCGGGCGGTGGCCTCCTGGTCCTTGTAATAGCCCAGCATCACGTTGGGCCCGCGAAACACGATTTCGCCCGGCTCGCCGGGGCCGAGCAGCCTGCCGTCGTCGGCCATCACCGCCACCTCGTTGACCACCGTGCCCACGCCCCAGTACGCGCCAAAGCGCTTGCGCTGCTCCTCCGCCTCGAAGATAGTTGCCGCCGGGTACATCTCGGTCTGGCCCGAGCACAGGACGAAGTTGGGGCAGAACGCATCCAGCAGGCGCAGCAGCAGGTTCTTGGGCAGCGGCGCCATGCCGTAGATGCACAGCCGCACGCTGGCAAGATCGGTGTTGGCGAACTGCGGGTGTTCCAGCATGGCCCGGTACATCATCGGCAGCGCCACCACGACGCTGACGCGGTGCCGGGCCAGGTCGGCCAGCACGCGGGCGGGATCGAAGCCGCGACCCACCACCACGGTGTGCCCGCCTAGCAGCGCACTCATGGTATTGCCGTGCTGGGCACAGTGGAACATCGGCAGCAGGCAGGTAAAGACCTCCCGCGCCGTGCCGCAGCCCGTATCGACCAGGTTGGCGGACAGCACCGAATGCACCGAGGCGTGCGAATGCATGACGCCCTTCTGCGGGCCGGTGGTGCCGCTGGTGTACATGATCTGCGCCAGCTGGCCGCTGGCGATATCCACGTCGGGCAGCGCCGCCGGCTGGCCGGCCAGCGCGTCGGAGTACTTCGTCGCGGCCAGGCCCGCCAGGTCGCCTGCCACCTCGCCCGCGGGCTCCAGCAGCACAACGGGAATGCCCAGCGCCGCCACCAGTTCCGCGATGCCGGGCCGCGCCAGTACGGACGCGTCCGCCACCAGCCGAGTGACCTCGGCGTGTTCCAGGATGTATTGGATCGCGTCCGGCGCCAGGGCCGTATTGATCGGCACCCACACCATGCCCGCCTTCTGGATTCCCAGCAGCGCCACGATCATGCCGATGGAGTTGTTGCACAGCATGCCGACACGCTCGGCGCTGCGCATTCCCTGCGCCAGCAGGTAATGGGCGAACTGGTTGGTGGCGGCGTTCAGCGCCGTGTAGCTCAGGCTATGGTCGCCCTCGATCAGCGCCGTCCGGGCGCCGAAGCGCCGGGCGGAGCGGTGGACCACATCGCCCAGGGCGATGCGGCCGATGCGCTCGCGCGCCTGTTCCGTTGCTGTGCTCATGTCTGTCTCCGATTGTCCGTTGCTCCAGACCCGCCGCCTGTCATGGCGGCGGGGATCGCCATCCCGTTGCGGCTCGCCGCGCTCAGTTCATCTTGGGCGGCGGCAGCAGGTCGCTGGCGGGAATCCACTTGTCGCCGGCCACCTTCATGATGCGGATGCGGTCGTTGCTCAGGCGGTTGCTGGCGGAGACGTTGAAACCGGGGTTGCCCAGCGTGTCCTGCGGCAGCTTGGTCGACTCCATGGCGGCGTTGAAGGACTCGGCGGTCAGGTTGCGCCCGGCCTTGTCGGCGATGGTGGCGAAGGTGGTGTAGGCGTAGTAGCTGAACATCGAGTACACGCCCGGGTCTTCATTGAAGCGCTTCTTGTAGGCGGCAGCCCATTGCCGTACCGCCGGGTTTGCGTCATCCGCATAGGGCAGCATGATGAAGGCCGCCGCATGCAGGCCTTCCATGGCCTTGCCGCCCAGCAACGGCACCTGGTGCGCGTAATTGGCCGAGGTGCCGGCGAAGACCGGGTTGAAGCCGATCTTGCGCGCTTCCTGGACCGAGGCGATGTACTCGCGCATGGTGGACGCGTTGAACACCAGGTCGCAGTTGGCCGCCTTGAGCCGCGCCATCTGCGAGGAAAAATCGGTGGCGCCGCGCTTGTACGACACTTTCTCCACCAGGGTCATGTTCCTGGCCTTGAGATAGGCCTGCACGCCTTCCACCGACTCCCGCCCGTAGTCGTCGTCCTGGTACAGCGCGCCCACCCGCTGGTAGGGCTTCTGCTTGAAGAAGTAATCCATGATGGTGGTGGACATCAGGAAATTGGACGGCCCCAGTGCGATCTTGTACGGGCTGGCGGGCTCATACATGTCGCGCGCGGCGCTCTGCGGCATGAAGTTGAAGACCTTGCTTTGCACCAGGAACGGCAACGTGGCCATATTGGGCGCGGTGCCCAGGTGGCCGATGATGGCGAACACGCCGTCCTGCGTGACCAGCTTCTGCGCCGCCAGCACGGCACGCTTGGGTTCGTAGCCGTTGTCTTCCACCACCACCCGCAGCTTGCGGCCCTGCACGCCGCCGCGGCCGTTGATTTCTTCCACGGCCATGGTCATGCCGTTGCGGGATTCCTTGCCGTAGTTGACGATCGGCCCGGACATATCGGTGATCAGGCCGAGGACGATTTCCTTGTCGGTGACGCCGCGGGTCTGCGCGCCCGCCCCGGCGCTTAGTGCCAGTGCAAGAGCGGCGATGGTGGTTTTCAGGAACATGGTTGTCTCCTTGTTTTATGGCGCTATGGATATAGGAACTGACGGACTGCCCTGGTCAATGCACGCTCTGCGGCGGCTTCGATCCCGACTGGATCCTGCTTTGCCCGGCCAGCGGATCCGGCGATAACGAGATGGGCATGGCGGGACGGCCCTGCTCCGCTGTTGCAGGCGTATCGGCCGCGGCCGGCGGAGCCGACCAGCCGGACAAGCGCTGCCCGCCCCGCGCCAGCGCCGCCAGCAACGGCGAGATGTCCCAGTAGTCGTAAGGATTGCCGCGCAGCCGCGCATAGTGCTCCAGTCCCGCCACGATGCGCGGCAGGCCAATGCTGTCGGCCTGCCAGACCGGGCCGCCGAGGTAATCCGGAAAGCCGTAGCCGGCGGTCCACACCATGTCGATGTCGCCGGGCCGGCACGCTACGCCCTCTTCCAGCAGCTTGGCGGCCTCGTTGATCAGGGGGTAGAGCAGGCGCTCGACGATCTCGGCATCGGCGATATCCATGCGGCGGGCGATGCCGTGCGCGCGCCCCAGCGCGGCGCAGATGCGTTCCGCTTCGGGGTCGGGCACCGGTTGCCCGTCCGGATACCGGTAGTAGCCCGCACCGCTCTTGCAGCCGAGCCGCCCCAGCATGAACAGCGTGCGCACCACCGCGCGGTAGGCGGGATCGGGCGGCAGCCCGCCGGCCTTGCCGTACTCCAGCACGATCTTGGCGCCCACGTCGATCCCGGCCAGGTCCAGCATGCGGCATGGGCCCATCGCCATGCCGTAGGCTTGCATCACGGCGTCGAGCCGCGCCGGGCTGACCCCTTCCATCAGCAGGAACTCGCTCTCGCGCAGGTAGGCTTCGGCCATGCGGTTGCCGATAAAGCCGAAGCACACGCCCGACACCACCGCCACCTTGCCGAGCCGCCGGGCCAGCTGCATGGCCGTCACCAGCACATCCGGCGCGGTGGCGCTGCCGCGCACCACCTCGATCAGCCGCCCGCCATTGGCCGGATTGCGGAAATGCACGCCGGCGAAATCGGCGGGCCGGCCGCTGGCCTCGGCCAGCACTTCCACATCCAGCGTCGAGGTATTGGTGGCGATGATCGCGCCGGGCTTGCAGATGCGCCCGAGCCGGGCGCACACATGCTGCTTGAGCGCCATGTCCTCGTCCACCGCCTCGATCACCAGCTCGCAGCCGGCCAGCGCTGCATAGTCCAGGGTTCCCGCGATCAGGCCCATGCGCCTGGCGACCTGCTCCGGCTGTATCCGCCCCGCCGCCGCGCTGGCTTCGTACTGGGCGCGGACCGAGGCCAGGCCCCTCGCCAGCGCGGTGCCGCTGGCTTCCACCAGCGTCACCGGCAAGCCGGCATCCGCCAGGCTCATGGCGATGCGGCTGCCCATGGTGCCGGCGCCGATCACGCCTGCTGTGTGCAGCGCGCGCGGCGCTGCTCCCGCAGGCATGCCGGGCACGCGGGCCGCCTGCCGTTCGGCAAAGAACAGGTGCCGCAGCGCCCGCGATTCGGGCGAGGCCACGCAGGCGGTGAGCAAGGCTGCCTCCATCGCCTCGCCCTGCGCGAACGGCAGCGTCGCTGCCGCTTCCACCGCTTGCACGATGGCCGCGGCGGCAGGATAGTGCGCGCGCTGCTGCGTGGCATGTTGCATGGCTTGCGCGAAGAAATCCTTGGGCAGGCCAGCCACGGGTACGGATAGTGTGGACAGGCGTCGCGGCGGCGCCAGGCGCTCAAGCAGGTCTTCCAGGAAGTTGAGGCCCGCGGCCAGCGGCTCGCCCTGCACCAGCGCGTCGACGATGCCGGCGGCCAGCGCCGCCTCGGCGTCGAGCATGCGTCCGCTCAGCATCAGCTCCAGTGCCAGCGCTGCCCCGCAGGCGCGCGGCAGCCGCTGGGTACCGAGCGATCCCGGCAGCAGCCCCAGCTTGATCTCCGGCAGCCCGACCCGCGTGCCGGGCAAGGCCACCCGGTAATGGCAGGCCAGCGCCAGTTCCAGCCCGCCGCCGAGCGCGGTGCCGTGCAGGGCCGCCACCACCAGCCGTTCGCTGGCCTCGATCCGGGCCAGGATGCGGTTGTAAGGCGCGGCGGTGAAATCCGGCGCGTCGAACTGGGCAATGTCGCCACCGGCCACGAAGGTCCGGCCCGCGCACCAGATCAGCAAGCCATCGAGGGACGGATCGGCCTCGAAGGCGGCCACCCTGGCATCCAGCCCTGCTACCGTGGCCACCGAGAGCGCATTCACCGGCGGATGGTCGATGCACAGCAGGCCGATGCGGCCGTGCCGCACCAGGCTGACGGGAACCGCTTTGTCTGCATCGCTCATGGCGCCTCCTGTTGGGGCCGCTTGCGTTCAGGCCACCTTGGCCAGGTACATCGACTCGATCAGCGCGCTGTACTTGTCGTTGACCAGCTTGCGCTTGAGCTTCATGGTCGGGGTCAGTTCCTCGTCCTCGGCGCCGAGGCGGGTCTCGATGAGCCGGAACGCCTTGATCTGCTCGACCCGCGCAAACTGCTTGTTGACCTTGTCGATTTCCTGCCCCACCAGCGCGATCACTTCCTTGCTGCGGCACAGCGAGCCGTAGTCGGAGAAGTGCACGTCGTGCTCCTGCGCCCACTGTTCCACGTTGTCCTGGTCGATCATCACCAGGCAGCTCAGGTAGGGCCGGCGATCGCCGATGACGACGGCGTCGGTTACGTAAGGGCTGAACTTGAGCTGGTTCTCCCACTCGGACGGCGTGACGTTCTTGCCGCCGGCGGTGATGATCAGGTCCTTCATGCGGTCGGTGATATAGAAATAGCCCTGCCCGTCCACCCGGCCCACGTCGCCGGTGCGCAGCCAGCCGTCCACCATCGTTTCGGCGGTCTTGCCGGGCAGGTTCAGGTAGCCCATGAA
This sequence comes from Cupriavidus sp. SK-3, assembly GCF_000611145.1. Lineage (NCBI taxonomy): Bacteria > Pseudomonadati > Pseudomonadota > Betaproteobacteria > Burkholderiales > Burkholderiaceae > Cupriavidus > Cupriavidus sp. SK-3. The sequence continues at coordinate 24,847 of NZ_JFJV02000080.1, forward strand.
CACCTGCGGCCCGCGCACCAGCAACTCGCCCTCGTGGGAAATCCTTACCTCGGTATGCGGCAAGGCGATGCCGATGCTGCCCGGCCGCGTCCGTCCCGGCGGGTTGCAGGTGGCCGCGCCGGTGATCTCGGTCATGCCCCATAGCTCGTGCAGCACGATGCCCAGCGCCATATACCAGCGGATCAGGTCCGGCGAGATCGGCGCCGCGCCGGTCACGGCCAGTTGCACGCGGTTCAGCCCCATCATGCGGCGCACGTTGCCCAGTACCAGCGTATCGGCCAGCCAGAGCTTCAGGCGCGCTCCCAGTGGCAGCGGCCTCGCCTGGCCATCTTCGTGCACGCGGGCCCGTCCGGCGGCAATGGCCCAGTCATAGGCCCAGCGCTGCAGGCGGGTGGCCTCGCGTACCGCGATGGTGACGCTGGAATAGAGCTTCTCCCACACGCGCGGCACCGCCAGGAAAGCATCGGGCTGGATCTCGCGGATATTGTCGAAGATGGTGTCCGGGTTTTCGACGAAGTTGACGACGGCGCCGGACAGGATCGAGTAATACTCGCCGAAGATCCGCTCCGAGACGTGGCACAGCGGCAGGAAGGCCATGCGCTCGCCGATGGTGGTGGCGGGCAGGAACTCGCGCAGCGTCAGGCAGCTGCGCAGCGCATTGCGGTGTGACAGCATCGCGCCCTTGGGCCGTCCCGTGGTGCCCGACGTGTACACGAGCACCGCCAGCGCATCGGCGCTGCCGGCAGCCAGCCGTTGCGCCACCAGATCCGGCTCTCGCGCCCTTACCTGCCTGCCGAGTGCCAGCAGCGCGTCGAAGCTGAGCACGTCCGGGTCGTCGTAGCCGGCCAGCCCTTCCATGTCGTAGACCACCACCTTGCGCAGCCGTGGCAACCGCTCTCGCACTTCCAGGTATTTGTCGAGCTGCTCCTCGTTTTCCACGAAGAGCATCACGCTGCCGGAGTCGTGGCACAGGTATTCCACCTGCGCAGGCGAATCGGTGGGGTAGATGCCGCTTACCACGGCGCCGGCCGTCAAGGCGCCCAGGTCGCTCCACACCCATTCCCGGTTGGTATTGGACAGCACCGACACCACCTCGCCCGGCTGCAGGCCCAGTTCGGCCAGGCCGGCGGCGACATCGGCCACGATCTCGCCCACTTCGCGCCAGCGGTAGCTGCGCCAGACGCCGAGATCCTTCTGCCGCATCATGACCGCGTCGCCGCGCTCGGCCACGGCATGCCAGAACATTTGCGGCAGGGTGTCGAATGCCGCTTCGGAAAGGGGCTTCATGGTGTGCGCTGTCGCCATTGCCATTGGTTGCTCTCGGGAAAACGGGTGATCGGTTTCGGTATCGGTATCGGTATCGGTTGCGGAGACCCTTGCCGCGCGCTAGCGCCAGGTCTTGCGCTTCTTCCAGCGGCGTTCGCCACGCACGCCGCTGTCCTTCATGCCGAGGTAGAACTCCTTGATATCGTCCTTCTCGCGCAGCACGGCGCAGGTGTCCTCGGCCACGATGCGGCCGTTCTCCAGCACGTAGCCGTAGTCCGCCGCGTTGAGCGCCATGTTGGCGTTCTGCTCGACCAGCAGGATGGTGGTGCCGCGCTCGCGGTTGATGCGCACCACGATCTCGAAGATGTCCTTGGTCAGCTTGGGCGACAGGCCAAGGCTCGGCTCGTCGAGCAGGATCAGTTCGGGCGCCGCCATCAGCGCCCGCGAGATCGCCAGCATCTGCTGCTGTCCGCCCGACAGCAGGCCCGCATCCTGGCCGGCGCGCTCGCGCAGCACCGGGAAGTAGCCGTAGACCGCCTCCATGTCGCGCGCCACCCCGTCGCGGTCGCGCCGCGTATAGGCACCCATCAGCAGGTTGTCCCGCACCGACAGCAGCGGGAACACCTCCCTCCCCTCGGGTACATGGCTCAGGCCGCGCCGCACGATCTGCGCCGGATCCATCGCGGCGATGCTCTCGCCCTTGAAGGCGATGCTGCCGCGCGTCGGGTCCAGTACGCCGGAAATGGTCTTGAGGATGGTGGTCTTGCCGGCGCCGTTGGCGCCCAGCACGGTGGCGATGCTGCCGCGCTGCACCGCCAGGCTTACGCCGCGAATCGCCTTGACCGGTCCGTAGGCGCTTTCCACATTGGCCAGCGCCAGCACGGGGGCATCCTGGATCTCGCGCATCTTGTCCGTGCCTTCCATCAGGTTCATGCCGCCCTCCGCAGTGAGGCCACGTCGTCCACCGTGCCCAGGTAAGCCTCGATCACGCCGGGATGCGCCTGCACCTCGGCCGGCGTGCCCTGCGCCAGCACCTGGCCCTGGTTCATCGCCAGCACCCGGTCCGACACGCGTGATACCAGGCTCATGTCGTGCTCCACCATCAGCACGGTGATGCCCAGTTCGCTCTGGATGTCGCGGATCCACCAGGCCATGTCCTCGGTCTCTTCCACATTCAGCCCGGAGGACGGCTCATCGAGCAGCAACAGGCGCGGGCCGCTGCACAAGGCGCGCGCCAGTTCCACCACCTTGCGCACGCCGTAAGGCAGGCCCGCCACCAGCGCATCGCGGTGTGCCTGCAGGTCCAGCAGTTCGATCATTTCTTCAGCCTTGTGGCGCGCGGCCAGTTCCGAACGGCGCGCTGCGGGCGTGAACAACAGGTCGGCCCAGAACCCGGCAGCGCGATGCGTGTGATGGCCGATCAGCAGGTTCTGCAGCACCGTGGCGTGCTCGAACAGCTCGATATTCTGGAAGGTGCGCGCAATGCCCTGCGCGGCGATCGCGTGCGGCGGCAACTGCGTCAGCACCTCGCCTTGCCACAAGATCTCGCCGCTGGTGGGCGGATAGATGCGGCTGATCAGGTTGAACACCGTGGTCTTGCCGGCCCCGTTGGGGCCGATCAGTGTGAAGACCTCACCGCGCCGGACATCGAAGCTCACGCCGTTGAGCGCCAGCACGCCGCCAAAGCGGACCGACAGGTCGCGCACGCTGAGAAGAGTGTCTGTCATGGTGCCGGCCTCCTTATTTCAGGCGCTCGGAGCGCTGGAACGCCTTCTGGCGCCGGAACATGCCCTGGCGATAGAAGGGGAACAGCTCCAGGTAAGTACGGATCTTGCACCAGCGCCCATACAGTCCGAGCGGCTCGAACAGGACAAATGCCATCAGCACCGTCCCGTACACCAGCGCCTGCAACCCGCTGGCCTGCGCGATGGCCGGCGGCAGGAAATCCTTGGCCAGCACGATCGTCTGCGGCATGACGATCAGGAAGATCGCGCCGAGGAAAGCGCCGTGCACGGAGCCCAGGCCGCCCACCACCACCAGCAGCAACAGGTCGATCGACTGGGCGATGCCGAACTGCTCGGGCGAGATATAGCGCAGCTTATGGGCGTAGAGCGCTCCAGCGATGCCAACCAGCGCGGCGGACAGCGCAAAGGACAGCGTCTTGTAGCGCGCCAGGTGAATGCCCATGCTCTGCGCGGAGATCTCGGAATCGCGGATGGCGATGAACGCCCGCCCGGTGGCGCTGCGCAACAGGTTGAGCACCGCCAGCGTCGCCAGCAGGCAAACCGCCAGCGCCAGGTAGTAGAACGCCACCGGCCCCTCCAGCACGTAGCCGAACATTTGCGGCGCGGCCACCGGCAGCCCCGCATTGCCGCCGGTCACGCTGTCCCAGCGCGCCAGGACTTCCTCGACGATCAGCCCGAAGGCCAGCGTCGCGATGGCCAGGTAGATGCCCTTGACACGCAGCGCCGGCAGCCCCACCACCACGCCCGCCAGCGCCGACAGCGCCCCCGCCGCCAGCAAGGCCGGCACGAAGGGCACGCCGTGGCTGGTCAGCCAGGCCTGCGCATATGCGCCAACGCCCAGGAATGCCGCATGTCCGATCGACAGCAGCCCGGTGTACCCGGACAGCACCATCAGGCCCAGCCCCGCAATGGCGTAGATCAGCACGAATCCAAGCTGCGCAATCCAGTAGCTGCTGGCCCAGCCCGGCGCGATCAGCAGGCAAACCAGCAGCAAGCCGTACCAGAACACGTGGCCGGAGTGCCTTGCCAGGCTGAGGTCCTGGCGATAGTCGGTCTTGAACAGGAATCGCATCGCGTTTCTATACCTTTTTACGCAGGTTCTCGCCGAACACGCCGTTGGGCTTGATCACCAGCATGACCAGCACCACCACATAGGCCGCCACATCCTTGAAGCCTTCCGGCAGGTAGAAGCCCGCCAGCGACTCCACCACCCCGATCACCAGCCCGCCCACGATCGCGCCCGGCAGGCTGCCGAAGCCACCGACCACCGCGGCGGGGAATGCCTTGAGGCCGAGCATGCCCATGCTGGCGTGGACAAAGGTGATGGGCGCCAGCAGCAGGCCCGCGATGGCCGCCACCGAAGCCGACAGCCCCCACACCAGCCCGTTCAGCCGCCGTACCGGAATGCCCATGTAATAGGCGGCCAGCTGGTTCTGCGAGCTGGCCTGCATGGCCACGCCGATGCGGCTGTAGCGGAACACCAGGTACAGCACCGCGCAAAGCGCGGCGGTGACGCCGATGACCGCCACCTGCTCCACGCTGAGTACCAGCCCGCCGGTGCGCCATACCATGCCCTGGTAAGGCACCGGCAGGGTATGCGTTCCGGCGCCGATGCCGGGCACCATGGTGATCAGGCCGCGCATCACGTAGCCCATGCCGATGGTGAGCATCACTACCGTGAACTGCGGCTGGCCGAGGATGGGGCGAATCGCCAGGCGCTCCACCAGCATGCCGAAGCCGGCCATGCCCGCCACCGTCAGCGGCACCGCCAGCAGCAGGGGCAGGCCGAGCATGGTCAGCACCACGCCGGCGAACGCACCGAGCATCATGAACTCGCCCTGGGCAAAGTTCACGGTCTCGGTGGCCTTGTAGATCAGCACAAAGCCCAGGGCGATCAGCGCGTAGATGCAGCCCAGCGCGATGCCCGAGATCGTCAATTGCAGGATCTCCAATCTTGTCTCCTGTGCCGGCGCCCCTTGCCGCGCGCGGTGTGCGGGCGGCCGGGGTCGATCTCGGAATTAGGTGGGTCACGTGCGCCCGATGGCACCGGGTGCGCTGGTGCCACCGTAACAAAACTACCGGTGTGGCTCTTGTGTGGACTGGCTGTATATGGATTGGGGATTACCCATGGATAACGCGGCTGGCGCTGTGCGCCGCCAGGGGATCAGCGGCGCACCAGCACCACCGGAAGCTCGAATGCGCCGCTGGGATGCGCGACGGCGCTATACGGCGGCTTGGGCCATTCCCATTGCTGGGCAGGGAACAGCGCGCGCATGGCGTTGATGTCGCAGTGATACGGCGGCCCTTCCACCATGCCCTGACTGGCGCTGTCGCGGCGCATCTGCATGAATAACGCTAACAGGCGCCCGCCGGGACGCAGCCAGGCATGGAGCTGGGAGGCATAGCGGATCCAGTGGTCGGGATGCAGCGCGCACAGGCAGGTCTGCTCGTAGACGGCGTCTACCGGCGCCGTTGGCTGCCAATGCAACACATCCGCCTTTTCCAGGTCCGCTTGCAGTCCGCTCGGCTTCAGCCGGGAAACCGTGCGGGCCAGCGCACCGGGCGCGTAGTCGATACCGCTGACCCGCGCGCCATGCGCGGCCAGCGCGGCGACTTCCCAGCCACCGCCACAGCCGGGCACGATTACGCGCTCGCCGGCCTGGATGGTGCCTTGCGCTAGCCAGGCTTGGAGTTGCGGGCTGGCGGATTCGCGTTCCCAGGGTGTTTGCCCGGATTCGAAGCGGGATTGCCAGAAGTCGATGGTTGGTCCTGCCATTGGGTGCTCCTCTTTTTTTTTGCGAAATTTCCCTGGCGAGTTCGGGTGTTTCTGGTCTGGTGGGGCGACTTGCGCCTTGTGCTTTGTGGGTTGGTTGCTGTTTCTTTGAGCGGTGTTGGTTTTTGCA
>NZ_JFJV02000081.1:0-712 GCF_000611145.1 Cupriavidus sp. SK-3
TAGGGCCGCCTTTCTCATTTTCCCTGCACAGGGCGACCCGCCGCGAACCCGATGCAGCGCTGCAGCCTCCCCCGGGTAATGGCCTGCACATGGTCCAGGGCTTCCTCCAGCTCGCGCGCGGTGCTGCGGCCGGTGCGCTTCTCCAGTTCAAAGAAGATTCCGTCCCGCGTGTAATGCCGCACGCAGATGATGAAGGGAAAGCCATGCCGCACCTGATAGGCCTGGTTCATCGACTGCAGTTGTGCTTCCTCGCTTTCCGCCAGCCCATCCAGCCCCGCGCTCTTTTGCTCCGCGCTCGACGCCTCGGTCAGCGCGCCGGCGCGGATGGCACGCGCCGAGAGCGGCGGATGGCGGCACAGGAAAGCCGTCTGGGCCGCCTCGTCGCGGCGGCGGATCGCGGCCATCATCGCGTCGTGCAGCGCGGCAACCGTGGGGAAGGGGCGTGCCTCCCAGGCCGCTTCGGCCACTTCGGGAGAATGCTCGAACACGTCGCCCAGGGCGCGCGTGAACGTGGCTTTGTCCATGGCATTGATAGCGTGGAGGTCGTGGTTCGCTTGCATGGGATGTCGTCGTCCGGTTCGGGGGTGAGATGAATCGATGCGCCGAGTATAGGGACGAAGGCGGTCCGGGCAGGAGGGGCTGGCTCCTATAGCACGTATAGCAATTCCGGATGGGGGCGCGGCGCTAGTGTCCTGAGTCGGAAGTTCGTTGC
>NZ_JFJV02000081.1:837-14561 GCF_000611145.1 Cupriavidus sp. SK-3
GGGGCGCTAGGCTTGCCTGGGCATGTCGCGCAGGCGCCGGAGTTCCTCGGAGGCATCGGTCAGCAAGCCACGCAGCCACACGTGCGAGGCCGAGCGATGGCGCGACGGGTGCCACAACTGGTAGAACCGCATGAACGGGAACGAGATCGGGGAGCCGACGATGGCGAGCGGCAGGCTCGCCGCGTAGTAGTTGGCGAAATGCCGCGCGGTGGTCAGGATCAGGTCCGTGCCCGGGATCAGGTTGGGCGCCAGGCTGAAATACGGGCAACTGACCTTGCGGTCGCGGTGCAGCCGCAGCGTGCCCAGGCCGGTCTCCACCACGCCGCGCTGGCCGCGCGAATACGGCATCGGCACGATGTGCGGCGCCTGCAGATAGGCTTCGGCCGTCATCTTGCCCGCTTTCGCCAGCGGATTGTCGTCGGCGAGCACGCAGACGACTTCGTCTTCGAGCAGCACCGACAGATGCAGGTGTTCGGGCGGACTGGGCCAGTTGCCGATCACGATATCCACGGTGCCTTCCGCCAGGGCCTGCTCATAATCATATTGCGGCCCGAGCGCCTGCGTCACCAGCCTGGCCCGCGGCGCCGATGCCCTGAACGCCTTCACCACGTGCGCGAAGAAGGTCGGAGCCAGGTAGTCCGGCATCGCCACCGTGAAGCTCTGTTCCGTGGTGGCGGGATCGAAGGCTTCCTCGTCGACCAGCAACTTGTCCAGCGCGACCAGCGCGGCCTGGGCGCTGCGGGCCAGTTGCACCGCGCGCTCAGTCGGCACCATCACGTTCTTTTCGCGGTTCAGCAGCGGGTCGCCGAAGATTTCGCGCAGCCGTTTGAGCGCCGCGCTGATGGCGGGCTGGGACTGGTTGAGGCGGATCGCCGTGCGCGATACGCTTTGTTCCGCGATCAGCGTGCATAGCACACGCAGCAGATAGGTGTCGAACGGGTCGTCTGCTCGGATCACTCCAACACTCCTTGTTCGGGACATGCCCGGCGGCCCGGATCGCCCGACAACTGGCGCTGCACACGATTGTCCGCCGACAAAACCGGGCTGGCGCGGCGCGCTTCGCCGCTCCCTCCTTCTACCATCGATGCGCCGCCAGGCGCGATTCGGTCGAACCCGGACACTTGCCTGCGCCTCAGGCGTCTCATACGCCCCGGTTACCGACACGGGTGCGACACCGGTCCGCCACGGATATCAACTCTGATATGCGCTCTATAGCAGGCCCCCGGTTAACTTTGCGCGGCGCGCTCATGTACTCTGCCTCAAAGCAAATGCAGCCCGCATGTACGGGACTCAACCAAGGAGACACCATGTCTGCAACAGAGCAGATCGCCCCTCTTTACACCGCCAGCGCGGCCGGCACGGAGGACAGCGTCTATCGCAAGGTTTCATGGCGGCTGCTGCCGTTTCTCGGCGTACTGTGGATTCTCGCCTGGCTCGATCGCGTCAACATCGGCTTCGCCAAGCTGCAGATGCTGGATGCCCTGCGCTTCAGCGAGGCGGTCTACGGGTTGGGCGCGGGGATTTTCTTCCTGGGCTACTTCCTGTTCGAAGTGCCGTCGAACATGCTGCTGCAAAAGATCGGCGCGAAGAAGACCGTGATGCGCATCACCATCGGCTGGGGCGTGATCTGCATGCTGCAGTCGCTGGTCACCACGCCCACGCAGTTCTATGTGCTGCGCTTCCTGCTCGGCGCCTTCGAGGCAGGCTTCTATCCGGGCGTGATCCTCTATCTCACTTACTGGTATCCGAGTGAGCGCCGCGCGCGGGCATTCGGCACCTTCATGTCGGCATCGGCGATCGCCGGCGTGCTGGGCGGCCCGATCGCGGGCTGGATCATGACGTCGATGGCCGGGGTCAACGGCATGCATGGATGGCAATGGCTGTTCGTGCTCGAAGGCATTCCCTCGGTGCTGGCCGGCGTGGTGGCCTTTTTCTACATGACTGACAGGCCGGAGCAGGCTCGCTGGCTCAACACGGAAGAAAAGCGCGTGATCCGCGAAGGGCTGGAGCGCGACAACCTGGCGCTGGGCGAGCGCGGCACCGACTGGCGCACGCTGTTCCGCAATCCCAAGGTCTGGCTGCTGATCGCCATCTTCTTCTGCCTGCTGTGCGCGAACTCGACCCTGACGTTCTGGATTCCCACCATCATCAAGGACGTGGGCTTTACGACACCGGTCGCCATCGGCTGGATTGCCGCGCTGGCCTACCTGTGCGGCGCCGTTGGCATGATCGCCAACGGCGCGCATTCGGACCGCAGGAAGGAGGTGCGGTGGCACTTCAGCGCACCCGCCATCTGCGGCGCCCTGGCCATGGGCACGCTGGCGCTGTTGATGGACATTGGCAGCCTTTCGCCGGTCTTTGCGCTGCTGGCCATGACCGTCGCGCTGGCCGGGACCATGAGCGCCATCCCCGTGTTCTGGCAACTGCCCAACCGCTTCCTGGCCGGCGGTGCGGCGGCGGTGGGCGTGGCGCTGATCAACTCGGTGTCCAATCTCGCGGGCTTCGGCGCGCCCTACCTGATGGGCCTGGTGAAGAACGCCACGGGACGCATTGCACCGGGGCTTTACCTGGTGGCCGCCATCGAACTGCTGGCAGCCATCCTTGTGCTCATCGGGATCGCAGCCACCGTACACACCATGAAATCCAGAAAGACCCAGGAGGCCTGAGATGAAAGACCATCGCATCGATTCCAACGCGCTTGCCGAACACGTCGATCAGCCCCGCAGGCAGTTCGCCATCGGCAGCGCCTTGTTCGGCAGCGGCATGCTGCTGGCTGCAAGCGGCCTGGCGGCAACGCCGCAGGCGCCCGCGGGCACGCCGGCCCCGGCGCAGGACGTAGGCCCGATCGTGCTGCATGGCGTGAGCCCGCGGCTGACCATCCATACGCTCGACACTTACCATGGCGCGCCCGCCACCGGCTTGCGCGTGGACTTCTCCGTGCTGAAGGACGGCAAGCCCACGCTGCTGCGTTCGCTGACGATCAACGCAAACGGCCGCGCGGACGAGCCCCTGCTGATCGACGACAGCTACCGCACCGGCAGCTACGAACTCCTGCTGCACGTGGACGACTACTTTGCAATGCGCCAGGCGAAGCTGCCGCGGCCAGGTTTCCTGTCCAAGGTACCGATCCGCTTCCAGGTCGCGGATACGCGCGAGCGCATCCACCTGCCGGTGCAGTTCGGGCCGTGGAGCTATACCTACTACCGCGGCAGCTGAAGACAACGGTACGAACACTCTCACTGACTCTCACTGACTCTCTCAACTACGGAGCAAGCAGATGGCAGGCATCAGCACACACGTACTCGATCTCGGCAGCGGCCGGCCCATCGCGGGCATGCAGATTGACCTCTTCGACCTGGGCACATCGCCGCCCACGCTGCTCAACAGCACGCGCAGCAACGCCGACGGGCGCACGGACGCGCCCATGCTGCCGCCGCCGCAGGCGCGTGCCGGCGAGTTTGAGCTGCGCTTCCAGGTCGGCGCGCATTTCAAGACAGCCAGCGCCTTTGCCGACGTGATCCCGGTGCGGTTCTCGGTCGCCGACCCCAAGCAGCACTACCACGTGCCGCTGCTGTGCTCGCCGTGGTGCTTTTCCACCTACCGCGGCAGTTGAAACAACCTGAAATCTTTCCCCGGAGTCCACGCATGACACAAGCAGAACAACACCTCATCGAATCGATCCGCCTGGCCATGGGCAATGTCCGGGAGCGCAACACCTGGCCCTTCGGCGCGGTGGTGGTCAGGAACGGCGAGGTCATTGCAAAGGCGGTCAACGAAGTGGATGCCACCTGCGACCCGACCGCCCACGCCGAGATGCAGGCCGTACGCGCGGCCGGCGCCGCGCTGGGCAAGCCGGATCTGACCGGCTGCACGGTGTACGCCAGCGGCTATCCCTGCCCGATGTGCCTGACCGCGATGTACCTGGCGGGCGTCGGCAAGGTCTACTACGCCTACTCCAATGAAGCCGGCGCGCCGTACGACCTGTCGGCCGAGCGCGGCTACATTGAACTGGCAAAGCCGGTGGCGGAGCGGGAAATGAAGCTGGAGTGCATCCCCGTTCGCGATGAAGGCGAGGACCTGTACGAAGCCTGGCGCAAGCGCCAGGCCGTCTGAGCCGCGGGCCAGTTCGCATCAGGAGAACCGCGTGATTGCGTCGCTCGGCTACGGGTTTTGAGGAAGGGGTCGTTCCCGGCGAGCGCCCCCCTCAAATAGTCAATACGTCTCCAGATGCAACCGGCCGTCCTTCTTCAATGCGGCGCCTACGGTGTCCCACGATAGCCCCGCCTCTTCCGCCACATCCTTCAACGCCAACACCACCCCCTCCTCCATGCTCTTCAACCCGCAGACATAGAAACAGGTGTTCGGATCGGCAAGCAAGGGCCCCAGGTCGGCGGCGCGTTCGCGCATCACGTCCTGCACATAGCGCTTGGGTTGACCCGGCGTGCGCGAGAAGGCGAAGCTGGTGTCGATGAAGTCCTTGGGCAGGTTCTGCAGCGGTCCGAAGTACGGCAGCTCCTCCTGCGTGCGCGCGCCGAAGAACAGCATCAGCTTGCCCCCCTCGAACTTCCCGGACTTGCGCAGCCGCCTGCGCCATTCGGTCATGGCCCGCATGGGCGCGCTGCCGGTGCCCGTGCAAATCATCACGATATTCGAGCGCGGATGATTCGGCATCAGGAAGCTCGCGCCAAACGGCCCGATCACCTCCACCTTGTCCCCCACCTTCAGATCGCACATATAGTTTGACGCCACCCCGCGCACCGGATTGCCCTGGTGGTCCTCCAGCACCCGCTTGATGGTCAGCGAGATATTGTTATATCCCGGCCGCTCGCCATTGCGCGGACTGGCGAGCGAATACTGCCGCGCATGGTGCGGCCGGCCGCTGGCATCCACACCAGGCGGCACGATGCCGATCGACTGGCCTTCCAGCACCGGGAAAGGCGAGGTGCCGAAGTCCAGCACGATGTGATGCGTATCGTACTCGCGGCCGACCTCGGTCACGCGTGCATTGCCGGTGACGGTAGCGGTGATCGAGCGGGACGCGGCCTTGGCGCCGTAGAGATTGGTATAGGCGTGCGCGGCCGACCACGGCGGCACGGTAGCGCCATACTGCGCGCTGTTGAATACGTCGTCGCCGGTGACGGCGGCGGGCAGCGTCACCGCCGCGGATTCAAGGACCGGCTCGGCGTCCGCCGCCACGCCCTCGGCAGCCAGTTGCTCGGCTGACATCTCGTCAGGCAGCGTCTCCCAGCCAAGTTGCTCCGTGATGCTGTACGCCTTGACGCGCGGCATGGTGCGCCAGTTGTCGATCGAACCGGTCGGGCACGGCGAGATGCAGGCCATGCAGGAGTTGCACTTGTCGGCATCTACCACGTAGTTGCGGGAATCGTGGGTGATGGCCGAGACCGGGCAGGTAGCCTCGCAGGTATTGCAGCGAATGCAGATCTCGGGGTCGATCAGGTGCTGCCTGATGACCTGGATGTCGGACATGTCCATGGCAATCTCCGGGGGTGAAGCGGCCCCTGTGGCCGGGGCCTTCGGGCGTGGGGTCCAGCAGCAGCAGCAGCAGCAGTACCCCGCCCTTGTCTCTTTTCTCTCGTCTCTTGTCTCTTGTCTCTTGTCTCTTGTGTGGCTCAGTTGAAGCGCACGTACTCGAAATCCACCGGCTGGCGGTTGATGCCCATCACCGGCGGCGCGATCCAGCCGGCGAACTTGCCCGGCTCGACCACGCGGCCCATCAGGCTGGCCACGAAGGCGCGGTCGGTCTCGCTCGGCAGCCACTGGTCAACGTTCGCCTTCCATTCGGCGTCCGAGATCACCCGGCCTTCCGGCGCGATCTTCACGCCGGAAAGCGCGCCGATATTGCGGTGGAAGGCCTTGTGCGGCACCTTCAGGCGGAACGGGATGCCGGCCTTGTCGATGACCCGGTTCCAGCGCTCCACACCGGCAACGCTATCCTTGATGTAGTCGTCGCGCAATACCTCGTTGAGCGCGTTGAGCATCGGCACTTCCTTCTCGACAAGCTGGCCGCCCGCCGCCTGCAGGACCTTGTAGGTCTGGCCCTTGAGCACGTGATCGTCGGTGCGCTTGCCTTCCTCGTAGCGGCCCTTGAGGCCGGTGCTGTAGAAAGTGGCGGCGTTGCTCGACTCATCCGCGCCGAACAGGTCGATGGTCACGCTGTAGTGGAAGTTCAGGTAGCGCTGGACGGTGGGCAGGTCGATCACCCCGGCGGCGCGCAGCCTGGCGGGATCGTCGGTCTTCAGTTCGTTCATCACCTGGCAAGTGCGCTGGATCACGCGCGAGATGCCGCTCTCGCCGACGAACATGTGATGCGCTTCCTCGGTCAGCATGAACTTGGTGGTGCGGGCGAGCGGATCGAAAGAGCTTTCGGCCAGCGCGCACAACTGGAACTTGCCGTCGCGGTCGGTGAAGTAGGTGAACATGAAGAACGACAGCCAGTCCGGGGTCTCTTCATTGAACGCCTGCAGGATGCGCGGGTTGTCCTGCTGGCCGCTGCGGCGCTCCAGCAGCGCTTCGCCCTCTTCGCGGCCGTCGCGGCCGAAGTATTTGTGCAGCAGGTAGACCATCGCCCACAGGTGGCGGCCTTCCTCCACGTTGACCTGGAACAGGTTGCGCAGGTCGTACATGCTCGGCGCGGTCAGGCCGAGGTGGCGCTGCTGCTCCACCGACGCGGGTTCGGTGTCGCCCTGGGTCACGATGATGCGGCGCAGGTTGGCGCGGTATTCGCCAGGCACGTCCTGCCAGGCATCTTCGCCCTTGTGGTCGCCGAAATGGATCTTGCGGTCGGCTTCGGCCGGGTTCAGGAAAATGCCCCAGCGATAGTCCGGCATCTTCACATGGCCAAAGTGCGCCCAGCCCTGCGGATCGACGCTGATGGCGGTGCGCAGGTAGATGTCGAAGTTCTGCGAGCCATCCGGCCCCATGTCGTTCCACCAGCTCAGGTAGTTGGGCTGCCATTGCTCGAGCGCGCGCTGCAGCGTGCGGTCTTCGCTGAGGTTGACGTTGTTGGGGATCTTGTCGCTGTAGTTGATGCTGGACATCATGGTCTCCGAAGCTGGCTGTGCATGTGGTGGAGCGTGTTCGATTTCAGGTGCGGCGCCCCACCCGGACATGCGCCGCACGACGATGCTTTAACTAAAGAACAACGTCAGACGCGATTCCAGTCGAACGCGGCCTTGTCGCCCTTGCCGTAGACCTTGAGCGCGCCCTTCTCGCCGACGGCGTTGGGACGCTGGAAGATCCAGTTCTGCCAGGCGGTAAGCCGCCCGAAGATGCGGGTGAACATGTTCTCCTGGCCGTTGAAGCGCAGGTTGGCTTCCATCCCGGTGAGCGCATCGGGGGACATGGACGCGCGCTCTTCCAGCGCAATGCGCACTTCGTCGGTCCAGTCGATATCGTCCGGGTTGGCGGTGACGAGGCCGACCGCGAACGCAGCGTCGGCGTCGAGCGGCTGGCCGGCCCTGGCGCGCACCGCATCCAGCGCCGGTTGTTCGTCGTAGAAGCGGCGGCCCAGGCGGCTCTGGCCGGTCACCATCGGGTACAAGCCGAAATTGGTCTCGGCCACGGTGATCTTCGGGGCGCGCGCTTCGTCGTCCGGCAGCGCCAGGTGGTAGCTGCGGTCGCAGGCCAGCGCCAGTTCGAGGAAGGTGCCGGCAAAGCAGGAGCCCGGCTCGATCAGCGCGAACAGGCTGCGCGACGACACATCCAGCCGCGAGAGGGTACGGCGCAGCAGGCCGATGGTTTCGCGCACCAGCCAGTGATCCTTGTTGGCAAGCAGCGTGGCGTCCATGGCCAGGACGTTGGCGGCATCGCCTTCGGTCTTGATCAGCCAGGTGCCGATGTCGAGCTCGTTGGTACGCATCGACAGGATGGCGTCTTCCAGTTCGCGCGCCAGTTGCAGCGGATACCAGGCGGCGCCGGCTTCGGCGATGGCGCTGACGCTTTGCGGTTGCGGGCCCGACGGCGCCTTGACGGTGAAGGTGGCCTTGCGTCCGGCGCGGTCGATCTCCACGGTGACGTGCGTGTAGCGCAGGGCATCGTCTTCCAGCGTGCGCGCAACCGGCGTCAGCGCCACGCCGCGCGCACCGGCCGGACGGTCGCTCTGCGCGGCGAGGGCCAGCGCGCGTTCCTGCACTTTCTGCGCGAATGCGGCGGGCTTGGCGATGTCGTCCACCAGGCGCCAGTCCTTGGCGCGCTGACCGCGCACGCCTTCGGTGGTGGTGCAGAAGATATCGGCGAGGTCGTGGCGCACGTGGCGCTTGTCGGTCACACGCGTCAGGCCGCCGGTGCCGGGCAGCACGCCCAGCAGCGGCACTTCGGGCAGGCTCACGGCGGAGGAACGGTCATCGACCAGGATGATCTCGTCGCAGGCCAGCGCCAGTTCATAGCCGCCGCCCGCGCAGGCGCCGTTGACCGCGGCGAGGAACTTCAGGCCGCTGTGCTTCGACGAATCCTCCAGCCCGTTGCGCGTTTCGTTGGTGAACTTGCAGAAGTTCACCTTCCAGGCGTGGCTGCTGACGCCCAGCATGAAGATATTGGCGCCGGAGCAGAACACCTTGTCCTTGCCGCTGGTGAGCACCACGGTACGTACCTCGGGATGCTCGAAGCGGATGCGGTTGACCGCATCGTTCAGTTCGATGTCGACGCCGAGGTCGTAGCTGTTGAGCTTGAGCTTGTAGCCGGGGCGCAGGCCGGCGTTCTCATCGATGTCCACCGCCAGCGTCGCAACGGGACCGTCGAACGTCAGCTTCAGGTGCTTGTATTGGGACGGGTCGGTCTGGTAGTCGACGCGGGGGGCGGTAGTCATGAGTGTCTCCTCAGCGATGAAGCACAATAGTGCATGGGTCGTGATTCAGTGAAAGAACTATAGTTCATGCACTGAAATTCAGTCAAGCAATATTGTGCATCTTTCAGAGGAGATGCTCAGAGGGGCAGTTGCAAGGCGTAACGCACACGCTCCCGGAGCGCGAGGAAGGTGGATTCGAGCGGTTCCGCGCTGGTGTCGACCGTGAAATCCGCCTTGGAATAGAAGGCCGCACGGCCAGCCAGGATGTGGCGCAGGTCTTCCATCGCCTCCTTGCTGGCCGCCATCGGGCGGAAGTCCCCCTGGGCGCGCACGCGGTTCATGTGATCTTCCGGGCTGGCCTGCAACCACACCGTGGTGCAGTGGGCCAGCAGCAGGTTGAAGGTCGCCGGGTCCGACACCAGCCCGCCCGGCGTGGCGATCACGGCCTCCGGATAGATCTGGATGGCCTCCTCCAGGGCGCGCCGCTCGTAGCGGCGGTAGGCGTTCATGCCATAGAGCCCCTGGATTTCCGAGATGCTGCAGCCGGCAAACTTCTCTATCTCGCGGCTCAGCTCGACAAAGGGGAAGCCAAGATCCTCGGCCAGCATGCCGCCAAGCGTGGATTTGCCGGCGCCGCGCAGCCCGATCAGCGCCACGCGCGGGCTGCGCGCGGCATTGCCGCCGCCGGTGCCCAGCATCTCGCCCACGGCGATGCGCACGCGCCGCAGCGTGCCTTCGTCCCGGTGTTCGAGTAGCTCCCTGATCAGCAGCCATTCGGGCGAAGAGGTCGACACGTCGCCCAGCAACTCCGCCAGCGAGCAATGCAGCGCCGAGGCGATCTGCAGCAGTACCAGGATGGATGCATTGCCGCTGCCGTACTCCAGGTTGGCGAGATGCCGCTCCGAGACGCCGGCCGCCAGCGCCGTGGCCTTGCGCGTCAAACCCCGGCGCGCGCGCAGCTCGCGCACGCGCTCGCCCAGTGAGACGAGAAAGGCATTTTTCTCATGGGAGCCGGCTTCGGCGCCGGCGCCGTTGCCGTGCGCGGCATCGGCATCCCTGTCGTCTTTGGCATCGCGTGCATCCCGCGTTAACCCGGCTTCATGCAATATAGTGCTTGACATGGTTTGGTGACGGCTCTATGTTTCATTCATGCACAATAATGCATGAAACGCGGGTATGCAACCCGGCTAAGTCTAACGGAGCGTCTTTCATGTCCCCCACCGAATTCCGCGAGCAGATCGCGCGGCTCACGGCCTGCATTGCCGGCCGCTCTCTCGATGCCTCCCTGGATGCCTGGCTCAATGCCGAGCACGGCGTCGGCAGCCCTACCTATAGCGCACTGAAGAACGCCTGCGAGACCGGCGTGGCCGAGGGCTGGCTATGCGATCGCGAGGGCGGCGGCATCCGCTATGGCCGCATCTTCAAGCCGGCCGCCGACCTGCATGGCTTTTCGGTCGACGTGGTCGATATGCAGGACATCGCCGGCCCGCATCACACCCATCCCAATGGCGAGATCGACCTGATCGTGCCGGTCGATGCCGGCGCCGAGTTCGACGGCCGCCCGGCCGGCTGGCTGGTCTGCCCGCCGGGCAGCGCGCACCGGCCCACCGTCACCCGTGGGCGCGCGCTCGTCCTTTACCTGCTGCCCGAAGGCCGCATCGACTTCACCCGCTGAGAACCGCTTCATGACCGAATTGCTTTCCAACTATCTCGGCGGCCGCTGGCAGGCCGGCTCCGGCAACGGTGCGACGCTGTCCGACCCCGTGCTCGGCGATGCACTGGTGCGTGTCGACGCCACCGGGCTCGACCTCGCGGCGGGCTTTGCCTTCGCGCGGGAGCAAGGCGGCCCGGCATTGCGCGCCATGACCTATCGCGAACGCGCCGCCATGCTGGCCGCCGCGCAGAAGGTCCTGCAAGCCAACCGCGATGCGTATTACGACATCGCCACCGCCAACAGCGGCACCGTGCACAACGATTCCGCGGTGGATATCGATGGCGGCATCTTTACCCTCGGCACCTATGCGAAGCTCGGCGAGTCGCTGGGCGACCGGCGCTACCTGATCGACGGCGACACCGCGCGCCTCGGCAAGGATCCGCTCTTCCAGTCGCAACATGTGCTGGCACCCACGCGCGGCGTGGCGCTCTTCATCAATGCCTTCAATTTCCCGGGCTGGGGCTTGTGGGAGAAGGCCGCGCCGGCGCTGCTGTCGGGCGTGCCCGTGATCGTGAAGCCGGCGACGGCCACCGCGTGGCTGACCCAGCGCATGGTGAAGGATGTGGTCGAGGCGGGCGTGTTGCCGCCCGGCGCGCTCTCCGTGGTTTGCGGCAGCGCGGCCGGACTGCTCGATCAGTTGCAGCCGTTCGATGTTGTCTCCTTCACCGGCTCGGCCGAGACTGCCGCGCTGATCCGCTCGCATGCCGCGGTAACGCAACGCTCGGTACGCGTCAATATCGAGGCCGACAGCGTCAACTCTGCCCTGCTGCTGCCCGGCGAGGCCGCGGGCAGCGAGGCACTGGACCTGCTCGCCAAGGAAGCCGCGCGGGAAATGACCGTCAAGTCCGGGCAGAAATGCACGGCCATCCGCCGCATCTTCGTGCCCGAGGCCTTGTATGGCGCCGCCGCCGAAGCCATCGGGGCACGCTTGCGCAAGACCACGGTGGGGAATCCCCGCAACGAGTCGGTGCGCATGGGCGCCCTGGTCAGCCGGACGCAACTCGCGTCCGTGCGCGAAGGGCTCGGCTATCTGCAGGCGCAAACCGAAGTGCTGCACGACGGCGCCACGCACGCGCTGATCGATGCCGACCCGGCCGTGGCCTGCTGCATCGGCCCCACGCTGCTGGGCGCGCGCGATGCGGACGCCGCCGGTCGCGTCCACGACACCGAGGTGTTTGGCCCCGTGGCCACGCTGCTGCCCTACCGCGACAGCGCCCATGCGCTGGCCCTGGTGCGCCGGGGCCAGGGATCGCTGGTGGCGTCGCTGTATGGCAGCGATCCCGCAGCGCTGGCCGCCGTCGCCGTCGAGCTTGCCGACAGCCACGGACGCGTCCACGTGATCTCCCCCGAGGTGGCCCAGTTGCACACCGGCCACGGCAACGTCATGCCGCAGTCGCTGCATGGCGGCCCCGGCCGCGCCGGCGGCGGCGAAGAACTTGGCGGGTTGCGCGCGCTGAACTTCTATCACCGGCGCAGCGCCATACAGGCCGGCACCCACGTGCTGGAACGCCTGTAGGCGCGCGCCGCCGGCGAAATCCATACACCACCGATACGGGGAGACACGCATGACAGCCGAACCACAGGTCCAGCCGCCCGGGACGCCGTTCAACTTCGCCCAGCACCTGATCGCGTGCAACGCGCAGCGGCCTGGCAAGGTCGCCTATATCGACGACCATGGCCACATGCGCTATGGCGAACTGGCCGACCGCATCCGCCGGCTCGCTGCCGCGCTGCAGGCTTGCGGCATCCACCGCGAAGAGCGCGTGCTGTTGCTGATGCACGATTGCAACGACTGGCCGGTGTGCTTCCTCGGCGCGATATACGCGGGCATCGTGCCGGTGGCGGTCAACACCCTGCTCACCGCCGATGACTACGCCTATATGCTGCAGCACAGCCGCGCGCAGGCGGTGCTGGTTTCGGGCGCGCTGCTGCCCGTGCTGCAGGAGGCCATCGCCCAGGGCGGCCATGAGATCGGGCGCGTGATCGTCTCCCGGCCCGCCGGGCCGCTTGCGCACGGCATGATCGCGCTCGATGCGTTGATCGATAGCCACGCGCCGCTACCGGCACCGGCTGGTACCGGCCCCGACGATCCCGGCTTCTGGCTCTATTCGTCGGGCTCCACGGGGCGTCCCAAAGGCGTGCTGCACAGCCAGGGCAATCCGTACTGGACCACCGAGCTTTACGCGAAGCCCATCCTCTCGTTGTGCGAGAGCGATATCTGCTTCTCCGCGGCCAAGCTCTACTTCGCCTACGGGCTCGGCAACGGCCTGAGCTTCCCGCTCAGCGTGGGCGCTACCGTTGTGCTGATGGCCGAGCGGCCGACGCCGGAAGCCACCTTCAAGCGCTGGCTGGAAAACCAGCCGACCGTGTTCTTCGGCGCGCCCACCGGCTACGCGGGCATGCTCGCCGCGCCCGGGCTGCCGCAGCGGGAACAGGTCTCGCTGCGCCTGTGCTCGTCCGCCGGCGAGGCCTTGCCGGCCGACATCGGCGAGCGTTTCACCGCGCGCTTCGGCTGCGAGATCATCGACGGCATCGGCTCGACGGAAATGCTGCATATCTTCCTGTCCAACCGTCCGGGACAGGTGCGCTACGGCACCACCGGCTGGCCGGTACCCGGCTATGTGGTCGAACTGCGCGACGAAGACGGCCGGCCGGTGCCCGACGGCGACATCGGCGACCTCTATATCCAGGGCCCGAGCGCGGCGCTGATGTACTGGGGCAACCGCGAGAAATCGCGCGAAACCTTCCGCGGCGGCTGGACCAAGAGCGGCGACAAATACGTACGCAACGCCGACGGCAGCTACAGCTACGCCGGCCGCAGCGACGACATGCTCAAGGTCAGCGGCATCTATGTATCCCCCTTCGAAGTGGAAGCCACGCTGATGGTGCACCCCTCGGTGCTCGAAGCCGCCGTGATCGGCGTCCCCGACGAAGCGGGCCTCACCAAGACCAAGGCCTTCGTGGTGCTCAAACCCGGCGCGCAGGTGAGCGAGACGGAGCTGAAAGCCTTCGTCAAGGAACGGCTGGCGCCATACAAATATCCTCGCATCATCGAGTTCATGGACGCGCTGCCGAAGACAGCCACGGGCAAGATACAGCGGTTCAGGCTGCGCGAAATGGAAAGCGCGCCAGCGTGAGAAGCAAAGCGGGAGAGGTGAGCCAACCATCGAAAAAAGAGCGATGCGAAGCGAGCCCCCCAAGCGATGC
>NZ_JFJV02000082.1:0-13689 GCF_000611145.1 Cupriavidus sp. SK-3
AATGGAGCGCGATATCGCAAAAAAAGCCGCGGCATACTTTGCGCAGGACGTGTTGCAAGGTATGCCTGGATTTACCAAGTGAGAAAGCACTGGCCAGTGAGTATCTCGTGCGAGGTGCTGGGCGTGAGCGCCAGCGGCTATTTCGCTTGGCGCCAACGGCAGTCAACCGGCCCCGGCTCTGGTGGACGGCAGAGCGATGAGGCCGTGCTGGCCCACCTGCGCGCCATCCATGCCGAGGTCAAGCAGGAATACGGTTGGCCGCGCATGCATAAGGAGCTGCTCGCGCGCGGCGTCAGGGTGGGCAAGGAGCGGGTGCGTCGCCTGATGCAGCGGCATGGCCTACGCGCGCGCACCAAGCGTAAGTTTGTCGTCACCACTGACAGCAAACATAACTTGCCGGTGGCCGCCGACCTGGTGCAGCGCAGGTTCACCCCTGATGCCCCCAATCAGCTCTGGAGTGGAGACATCACCTATATCGCCACCGATGAGGGGTGGTTGTACCTGGCCGCGGTCATTGACTTGTTCAGCCGTCAGGTAGTGGGCTGGAGCATGGCGCCACACATGCAGACCAGCCTGGTCCAGGACGCCTTACGGATGGCCTGGTTCCGGCGCCGCCCGGATCAGGGGGTGATCTTCCACAGTGACCGTGGCAGCCAGTATTGCAGCCATGAGTTCCAGCGCACCATGCGCGACTGGGGCATGCGCTCGTCCATGAGCCGGAAGGGGAATTGCTGGGATAATGCGCCGACTGAAAGCTTCTGGGGACGGCTCAAGACTGCCAGTTTGCACGGAAGGAAGTTCGCCACCCGGCGCGAGGCCATGGACGCGGTGCTCGACTGGATAGCATTCTATAATCACCGACGGCTGCATTCCACGCTGGGTTACCTCAGCCCCATGCAATACGAGCAACGCTGGCATGCCGCACAGCGTAAAAAGGCCGCATAACCCGAGAGCTAAGAGCTACACAAAACAGGGGCAACATCACCTGATCGAGATGGCGTGGTCCTGGATCCGCTACCAGCCAGAGAGCGCACTGACGCATTGGTTCAACCAGCGCACCCAGAGCACAGGCCCGAACCGAAGGGCCCGACGGATTGCGATCGTCGCGGTGGCACGACGTCTCGCGATTGCGATGTGGCGCTATCTGAAGGATGGCGTGATCCCCGAAGGGGCACAACTGAAGCCGGCTTAATCCATTGAGGTTTGGAGGAAGATGCAGGGATGGTGATACGCAGTCCATACAGCCTGAAGTGGCCGGATGCTCTTGCGCCCGCTCATTTGGGGCCTCCCCAAGTTTTGCACGCTCTTCGTCACGTCGGCGCGAGGCTGTCCGATCAAGAAGTGGGGTGCCAGCCCGATCGCGCAGGCGCTCCAGAGCGGTCTGCGCTGCGTTACCGTCAGACAGGGACCCGGGACCCGTCGCGAAATAGACAAATGGCTTCGGCATTGTGTGCAAATTATCGGCATTTCATTTAAGTACACAACTTCGCATGGCTCGGATTTATAAATGACGATTCATGTTGAAAATCAATCACTTGGCGCCGTTTCGTGCCGATGGTATTGCGCGGAGTTGAGAGCGACCTGACCGTCCGCTCGAAGGAGATTTGGTGATAGCAGACGAGATCAGAGCCTGGAGGCTAGCTAGGCTCGCCTCCGACCAGTGTCCTGGATTGACTAGTTGCCAAAGTACGCCTCGTAGGTGCGCCGAGCTGGCCAACGCCGGCGGCGGCTCCGGACTGTCCGGCGTGGCAATCAGTGCGAAGATCGGGCGTGACCACGCTCGCGACGGTTGTCAATTGTGCTGCAAGGCATTCCTGAATGCGTGGATCGATTCGCATGGCGTATCCACTGTGACCTCTTACGTCGGACCGTCAGCTCCTCGGGGCAAAACGCCTCGCATTGTTTGCACCGACTCACCCCTCCCATCCAATTAAAGATACCAATAAAGCACTTTCCCGCATGAAAGTGCAAACATGGCCAATGACCTCAGATACGTTTCAGCCATCTTCGCGCCCGCATCTTTGCAGCGGTGGGCTGGGTTGAACTCACTTGGGGTGCCGGGCTGGTGCGAATCGCTCCTTCAATTCGTCGACAAGTGCACGCCGTTGAGCCGGATCGAGCAGCGTGATTTCGAATGACACCTTCCCGGAATCCCAATCTTTCAACACCCCAAGCGGCTTGCCGTCGGAGTCGATGAGACGATGCTGGCGGGACGTCTCCTTCTGCTTACGGGCAGGCTTGGACTCATAACGTGCGCGGGCCTCTTCTACATCCCGGCAAAAGGCCTGTTCGTCGGCAATTCTAGTCGCCATTGCACCGGCTACGGTGCTGCCCGCGACCTTCTCCAGAAGAGTGAGTTGATACAGCGTGGAAAGGGCAAACGCCTCCGGCTTCTCCCGCACTATCTCGAGCACAGGCTCCGAGAGTTTCATGATGGCCAGGGTCTTATTGATATTCGGCAGTGACATCCCCGTTACTTCAGCAATCGCCGACTCGTTTGGGTAGACGCCTTGGTCAATCAACGATCTCCAAGCCAACGCATTATCCAGGGGAGATTGGGCCTCCCGCTCTGCATTCTCCTTGTAAGAGAGTTGATAGAGTTGCTGATCACTCAAGTTAGGGTGTACCAGCAAGCGCATACTCTGAATGCCAGCAACCTTAAGCGCCTTGAAGCGATAGTGCCCACCGGCGAGGACACGGCGGCCGTCCCGAATCGTTGCAATCCCTGGGACCAGCTGACCGTCGGCCCGAATGCTCTCAGCCAACTCGTGGACCCGTTCAGGGCGATAGAGTCTACGGGCATTGAACGGGTTGTCATCAATCAGACCAAGGTCCGCTTCTTCATAGTACGGACCACACTGCTCTTCCACCGCTCTGGTCACAGTTGCGACTGTTTTCGCTGCGACTTCCCCGGCCCCATCATGCTTAAAGTTTGGCGTCAATACCTCGGCCGAATTGGGGGGGATGACAACGGCCCTCTCGGGTTGCTTTTCAGCAAATCCGTTCGGTTGGCGTTCAACAAGAGCCTGGGCACGCGCGAAACGGTCTGGCGGCGGCGCCGCTGTGACAGCCTTGTTAGCCTGTTCACGCATCATTTCGAGCTTGCTCTTCCCCATTATGCGACCTCCCGTTGCTTGTTCATGCTGCCCTTGCCTTTCACTGGCTTGCGCGTCAACTCAATACCCAATTTGCCCAACACAACCTTCGCTAGTTCCTCAACTTCTTTGGCTGCAGCGGAAGATCCAGACAGTCCATGCACTGACAGACCAAACATCTGCGACTCTCCATAGGCATTTCTTTGCTGGAGTCCGGTCTCGAGTAGGGGAATGCCTTGATCCTCCTGCAAGATTTCCGTGCAAGCCTTGAAGACATTTCCACGCCTGGCCATTGACGGCACGCAGAAGGTCTGCAGATCCGGATTTTCTTCGAGGGCACGCCTAGCGAGTTCCTTGGCTTCTCGGCTCGCCCATACGTTGTCCATAAGTGGAATCACTGGAATCAACGCGAGATCGGAGATGTTCAGCGCAGCCCACGGGATCGAGGATTCGATGGCTGGAGGGCAGTCGATCAGTATGATTTCGTGATTCTCCGCGTGCTTCGCAATCTCGCCGATCAATTTTTCGCGCAGTGGTGCAAGGCTAATGACCGTCGCGGGAAACGGCTTATCCTGAGATGCCTGCCCCGCCCAAATCGTACTGGTTCCTTGCTTGTCCATGTCGACCAGCATCGTCCGGTGCCCGCGCAGAGCAAAACTCGCGGCAAGCTGCATCGACACCATAGTCTTGCCGCAGCCCCCCTTCTGGTTGAAAACGGTCACGATCTTTGCTGGCATACACTCCCCAAGAAATACAACATAAATAAAAAATACTGGGCACGCAGAACTTTAACTTGCTTCGAACTGTGATAGGCATTTTCACGCATAAAAGCCAGAAGTTTATGAAGGATGCGTTGCCTGCCGACAACAGGAAGATGGTTGCGTATGGTTCCCCTTAGATCCCGGCCGCCCACCCTTCCTCGCGCTTTCATGCATGAAAGCGGGTCAGAAGTTCAGGCGTCATCTTTCAAGCATGAAAGTGCGGAGCCTGAGGACCAGCACGCAATAAAGGCTTGTGACGTAATTTCGTACTCCCGCTGCACAGATGCTGACGGCCGGCTTTCAAGCATGAAAGCTCCCACTTACCGGCGCAAAGGAGGCCGCCGCCTCTCATTCCTGCCTCGGGACGTCGGTTTCGATTTAACCGCCGATGCATTGCATGTCAGAAAGACGGTAAGCGATTCGTGCAACCCTCAGGTACGCAACACCCGTACCGAGCCCAGCCCCCCCGGCAAGACGCCCCTACTTTCATGCGTGAAAGTGGACAAGAAAGGCCACGTCTCCGCATCACGTAAAGCGGCAGCATCGCCAAAAGCTTCCCTCAGCGGGGTTTCGAATCCGACTTTCGAGCGGCGGTCATCATCGCCCTCATCATTCTTTGCGGGATCATTAGTTACTAACTTGAGGCTCGACCAGGTCCAGGCATGGAAATCGTCGGCCGCATCTGCAACAGAGTAAAGATGTTGCCTTTGATTGGTTTATGTCAATAAATAATAAATTTATTCATGAGAGGGGCTGACTTTCAAACATCAAAATCCTGGCTTCGACGATTTGCTGACGGCTTAAAAGTAGACAACGACGCCCGCGCGTGGGATCAGCGAAGCCGCCGTCACAGCAAGCAAGACTTTCATGCTTGAAAGTACACCCGCACAACAACAGATATGTCTGACGCGTGCCTAAGAGATTTTCATCCGAAACGGTTCAAAGCTCGCGGCCAATCCCGAGCGGACTTTCCTGCTTGAAAATGTGTCACTGCGGTTCTCTACTGAGGGCTCTAGTCTCTCAAATCCAAGAATATTTGGAGTACGCATGGGAGTAGTGAGTGCCACGGTAAGGTGCCTATCTTCTACGGATTAAATATGATTGATAATTTTATATATTGTATATGCATTTAGAACTACATGTGCTCAGAACAGTATGAGCGCGCTTTCACGCGTGAAAGCGCATTGTGCTGCGGTTCTGCTGCGTTAGTAGTACAAACTGCCGGCGGGTTGAAATCTAACAATGAACTCTGGCGTTTGGTCATATTCCGGTCGGCATAAGCATTGTGCTTCAAATAAATGACCGGCTGACTAGCCAAACGCAGACTCGGCTGGTGGCGCGTCAAGGCTGGGTGCGCCGCCAAAGGCGAAATAGGACGGCTCAGGCCCGTGGCTCAAGAACCAGGTCCGCGCCAAACCGGAACTCAACAGCAGGAAGCCTCCCCAACTCCTGGAACAGAGCGTTCACATTTGCGCATTCAAGGTACTGCGATGGAACAAGCTTCCCGTCAGGGCCTCCGCATCACAGTTCGCACGAGCGTAGTCAATGTGGCCGCACCAACCCGAGCAATTGGGCCTCGCAAGGTGTGTTTGTCTGCCAATGCTGCGACTTGCCGCGCCAACGCGGACCACAATGCGAGCCAGGTGATTCGCGACCGGGGCGTGGGACCGCTCCTGTCGGGATAATTCTCGACCAAGGGCAGGAAGAAGGGGATACGCCTCAGAACCACGATACGGGCAGGATGATCCGAGCCGGGGTCCGTAGGTATCCCGAGGGAGACTTGAATGAGGCACCGGAGGGCACTGCCCCGAGCACGATTCGCTGTACCCCGAACCCCTGCCACAAGCCGAAGGCTTCGGGGCGGGAGTATTCATCACGAAGGGCACGAGCCGGCGAAGCAGCGCACGTCACACTGCTGTCGGCCATTCGCGATCAGTTCGTACTCAAAGGCCTAGAGTCATAGCAAAGGACTGATCGTAACAGCAGCTGAGGCCCCAGCCATGAATGGCTCCTCCGCCAGCCCCCTGAAGGCTGGCCCTTGCCCGGTTCCCTATCAAGCCTCCCAACTGGAGAGCAACTCCGAGATACTAGACCGGAAAGAAATCACGCAAGAAATGGGGGCGTTTATCGAAACTCACCGTTTGCAAGGACGCCCAGCGTGCAGATTGCATTTCCGGGGCCTGTGCAGATCTCACAGAGCTCCGACTCGGAGCAAGAGACTCAATACCGTGCCGCCGCTGCTTATGCTCCTGTTCCGCGAATTTCAAGATCACTGAGAGGAAGCTCGAGCCAAGCCGGACTTGCTCAGGACGTGAGCCGGAGCAGCTAAGGTGTAATTGATTGGCGCATCAGCACGGTGTTAGCTGATCAGTTCGGCGGTAGATGCCCGGCCCATGAAAGAACCAAGCTCCAGGCGTAGGGCAGAGTGCCCAAGGATCTCTATTTCGTCAGGCACAGTTTTGACCTTCACGCGCTTCGCGGCGATCTTGAAGGTGGCTTCCTTTTGCAGCGCTTTGCGCACTCGTGCCCGTGCATCTTCGCCCAGGTCAAGGTAAGCCGCGATGCCAGCCTCGGCCTCGCTCTCCGCGGTCCTTGTCAGCTTTCGTTGCGCTTCGGTGGTCTCAGCAATCGGCTCGGCCACAGTCAGCTTAGGTGCGCCCGCATTTGCCATCTGCACTTCGATCTCGCTAAGTCGTAAATTGTCGCGGATCGCCTTCATCAGGTACATCGCTGGCGCCTTCACCTTGCCACTCTTCACGCGGAAGCGCGTCAATTCGATTGCGGCTTTAATGCGTTCATCGGTATATTCGTCCCGGTTCTCCACCAACTCGTCCAGATGCTTCTTACTAAGACCAAAACCTTTGACCAGAGTCTCATAGAGGTCCTTCAGTTCGTGAGGCGAATTGAAGTCGAGCACAAGCTTACCGGCGGCGTTGTCCCGCAACTTGAACCGAAGCGCGGCAACGCGGCGAGAGCCTTGTGCGTTCTTCGTTTCAAACTCAACGTGCAAGTCGGTCAGCTCATTAATCTGCTTGATACCCTTGTCAAGAACCTGGCGCTTGAACTCTTTATATTCAGTGAGCGACTTGACCGAGTCGGCATTCACCCAGCGTCGTATCTCGTCCAGAGGAATCCACTCCGTGGTTCCCATGAATCGCAGGGAGCTCAAGCGTTCGTAGAGAATGTAGGCGTAGCTGAAGAGCGCCGCCGACATCCGCAACGATAGATACGTGTAGCGCTGAGGATCCTTCAGTTGTCGGTGGATCATCTCGTCAACCTTGAACGTGATCCTGCCGCCAGCAATCGCGACAGGCCCGAGCAAAGGTATGGAGGCCCACTGAGGATCGCCGCCTTTGCTGCCCTCAACGGTCACCTGCACCGATGACTGTTGGCACTCACGCAGCACCTTCTTGAGGTGAGTGATGTTGTTCGACTTCTCGTACTTGGCGAGCCACTTGAAGTAGCCTAGATCAAGGTCATAGTGGGTCTGGTCCGGCCGCTCCGACACCTCGAGCCAAAGCGCGTTGATCGTTCGGCGTGCCAACAGGCTCAGCGTGGTAACGTCAATCAGGACATTGGTCTTTCGGTACCCGATATCGCGTGGCGAATCGGTAATTGCGCTGTCAGATCCAAGTTGCTCTCGCACGGCAGTGAAGATGTCGAAGCCGAGCTGCTCCGGCGTCGTTTTCCTCACGATGTTTGCCATGCTTTCCCTCGTCCCTCAACGTCAATGGACGTTACTATCGTGGCTAAGGTGTAATTGGTCAAGTTAACAATGCCACCATGGTCAGCCGTTGGTTGGTATGCGGCCCAGAGCGAAATTCCCAAAGTGGTATGCATTGGTGCGAATCTGCTCTTGAGCGCGTGTTCTCACCATTACCTGACCGAACGCGCGCATTGACTATGCCCGACCAACTAATAACACCTTCGCTACCAACCGATATCACCATAGAAATCATGGGAAGGCGGCAAAGCGAACTACAGCGCGGGTTCCAGGTACTTATCCACAGCCCTGACCAATGAACTACACCTTGCACCAACTGTTAACGCCTTAGCACCAATCAATTACACCGCGGCGCACCAAAGGTTTACACGTTAACGTACCAATCAATGCCACCTATCAACCAATCACTATCACCTCGTTACCAAAGGTTAACGCTTTACTTATCGTAACCGTTTGATTTAGAAGGGAAAAATAGGTCATGTAATAGCTGTTTGTTTACAAGCAAGAAAGCTTGCTAGCAAGTGATGGGAGCAATACAACTTCGACCCACCGTTGCTCCCCTAACTCGCCACGATCCTCTATCTATGCCCACCTGACGGATGCAGAGCCGTTTTTAGCTGAACATCGCTGGGATCTTTCCTCAGGTCCGAAGCCCGACAACCCTTATGGCATAACGCTCTCTGGGCGATGACCGATTTCTAAGGTGTAGTCGATTGGTGTGGTTTCCTGTCGTTGGCGTTGGCGCAGTACAGCGTTCAGGGAGCGTTCAGGTGGACAAACACCGAGATCCTCAAGGTGTAACCCATTGGTGCAAATCCGGCTCGTGCATAGCTTTGCTCGGCTAAAAGTGACGACAAAGCTCCAAAAAAGACACCCCCAGTAGCGTCGATCAGTGCTCGACGCCAGCCTTCACCCTTTCAGGCACCAACGAATACCACCTTAGCTCGTGTTCGTGCGTGCAAAATTTCTCGGAAAGCCTTACTGGTAGCACTTCTGAAGGTCTCAACACCAATGGATATCACCTTTACTCCTGGATCGAGCAGCATCCGCGGCGTCGGCCCGAACTCTTCGAGCTTTACCTAACTGGAATGAACCAGGGGACAGGGTACATTCGTTCGCGCGAGCCGCCAACGGAGATCCAACAAGGCTCGCATGGAGGCCACTCCGGCGCAAGCTGTGCCATCAAGGGATCGGGCAAGGCGGCAGCCGCTGGTCCGGGCGTCAACGCCAGTGCCAAGCTAGCCGGCAAGTCGCCAGCGAGTTCGCCTTGCAACGTGTAATCGATTGGTACCGGGAAGACGAGGCAAGGTGGTAGTGATTGGTATGCTTGTCGAACGTACTGACTTTCTCAAAATGACGCCCTCCTCGCTTAGTCCGTGGGCTTTTCGTTAGCCTCGAACATTAGGGCAACGAGCCAAGGTGGCATTCGTTGGTGTGCACACGCCAGGGGAGCCTCGCAAAGAGTGTCATTTATTGGTGTGATTTGCGCGCCGGTGGCCTAGGTGACGCAGGAGCAAGGTGGTATCCGTTCGGTCCGTTCGTGTCGGAGCGACGAGCCTCGGGGTCCCTATGGTGTAAGTGATTGGTTTGGCGCCAGTGGCGCAAAAAGAACGATTAGAAGAATAGGGGAAGTATGTAACCTATTGATTATTTTGACAAAAAATTGAAGTCAGTGTCGCTCTATCGCCTCTTACTGCCCAAAGTGGCAGTGATTGGTGGCACCCTAAAGCAACGGCGACACTAAGGTGCTATCCATTGGTGCCGCCTAGCTCCGACGGTGTAATCGATTGGTACAGCTAGCGATTCGCCAGCCTACTTCGTGTTAATTCTAAGATTGAACTTATAAGTCATTGATATAAAAAGAATATAGGTGACCGGAATGGAACCGCAATGCACCAACCACTACCACTTTGCCGCGGGTAAGAGAGCGTTGACGGTCCCTCGGAGGTGCGCGACGGTCGTCAGATCTACCAAGCGGTACCACCTTAGGTCCCGTTTCAAGTTGATTGATAGGTTATATAAGAGTTACAGCGGTAGCAGTCACTCGCAAAAGTGAATTGACGTCGCCCAGAATAGGCCAGCGGTTCACCAACGGATACCACCATAGCGCAACGGATCCTTCCGCGAACGCCCAGGAAGCATGCGAATCTGTACCAATCAATGACACCTTAGACATCTTGTAGCCGTCAGAATGAGAGTCACCACTAACATCGCCGCGCTACTACCACCAATCGATATCACCTTGGCTCCTTGGCCGATGCCCGTTCTCTGCGAATGCGTCAGGCCGAAAGTCTCGTCACATTCGGCCGTAGGCGAGAGTAGGCCGTTTTGAGGCGATAGTGCCAGTCGCTGGCACTCGCAAAGGCTGGCCGATTCCATAGTGAGGAATTCAAGCGACGGCCGGCGGCCGCTGCGTGTGAGCCTTGGATCTCGGTATCGCAGCTGGCGCGCGAGCGCGGCATCAGCGCGAACATGCTGTTCACGTGGCGCCGGCGCTATCGAGCGCAACAGCGGCAGGAAACTGTCCCGTCAGCACCTCGAATGCGTTGGCCGCCGTACAACCCGACTAATTCTGCCGTTCGAGCGCGTTCCTGCGCCGCGACGGTGGGGCATCTCACACCCCACGGCTGCAAACTGCGCCTACGGAACCCTATGGACTACGGTTATGGGAGGGAAACACTATCCGCATCGGCCGCGCCCTTTTCAAGTTGCGCTTCTATCCGGTTGCAGCGCTCCGCCTCGTCCGCATCCCGAGAATCGCCCGGGCCGTGTCAAGGCCTCCGGAGAAAACGCGAGGGGAGGGCCGGGGTTCGCTCATTTGCGGCTGCGGTTCAGCCGACCTCCTAGCGTCCCGTTCGGCTGCCTCCCCGACCAGCCGAGCGATTTCCTCCAGACTATCGAGAGCTCGCTGGTGAGTGGCCGAAGATGATGTACCGTCCCTTCGAATGACGAGGACGGACACTTCGTCCACCGAGAGTGCGGTGCCGTCGTCTCTGACCACGCTCACACCGCGGAGTGCGGTGGCCAACTCGGCGACACGGGAGAGACGCGCGGCTTCATTCTGTGCCGCCTCACGGGCGATTAGCACTTCCTCGGTGCGCTGCCTTGCCACAAAGGCAAAGTCGGTCCTTTTTGCCAGCAACGCGGCGAGGTAGGCAAAGAGTTCCCTGCCGCTCAGCTTGGATAGGGCGTCTTGAACGACCTGCACCACATCGGATAGCCGGTGGCCAGCGAGTTTGGCACGCTTCATCAGATGGAACAGGCCGGATAGGGACAGATTGTTTTGCGTGACCAACCAAGCTAGCTCCGAAGGCACAGCTTTGCCCTGCACGCGAATGAACGGGCTTGCCCCTGGCGACTGTTTCTTCGAAGAAGATTGTTGAGGGGGTGAGTTAACGTCTCTCACCGGTGCGAGAGTGGGTAGGCCGAGGGCGGGTACCCGGTCCAATACGTCCGGGATCCTTTCTATGGTAACCATTTCGCGGGACGGGTGAACTGACGCAAGGCCAAGATTCCGAATGGCTTGTCCAGAAAGCCTGATTCGACCAAGGACCTTCAGCGTATATCCGGTCTGCCTTTGTTCCTCCCGCTCGATCAGGCCGACGCGCTCTAGGGCCGCGAGGCAACGATAGACGGTCGCCTCGCTAAGCCGAAGCCGCTGTGCGATCGTGACCTTCTTCATGAAGATCCAGTCCGCTGGATCTTGCTGTTTCACGCCGTTACGAACCAGGCAGGCGAGAATCTGACGCTGCGTCTGCGTCAACGCATACTCATGCAACGCCTCATAGACGCGCACGAGCGCGTTGGCAATCTTGCTTGGTAAGTAGTGTGGTCCGGAGTCGCTTGCGCCGTGGGCAGCAGGATGTGCGCTGCCCACGGCGCAAGGATGCGCGGCACCATTGCCGATAGGCGAGCGCCGCCCATCGGCTTCCATGGTTCGAATCATGTTCAGCCGTTCTATGCAAAAAAACTTGTGAAGGCGTTGACAGGACCCGAAGGCTTTCCTAGACTTTGCACTCAGTGGGAGGTGCAGGCTGGTACGCCTTTTTCGGGTTCCGGCAACTTCCGCAGAAGCCAGGACTGCAATCCTGGCTTTTGTTTTTTAGGGTGGACCTGTCATGCCAGTCCCGCCTCGATCACGAACCGCGACGTAGGGTTCTTCTTGGCCGTACTGAGTGCCAGCCAATCACGCGCACGAGTCATCCCGACGTAGAACAAGCGTCGTTCCTCGGATTCGGAACTGCCTTTCTCATCTGGAATAACCGTCTCCTCCACACGGATGACGACGATTCCATCCCATTCAAGGCCCTTTGACGCGTGGATGGTGGTGAGCACCAATGCATTCGGTACGGGCTCGTTGTTCTGTCGGCGCAGGAATTCCAGCCGGTCAGAGAACGTGCCATTGAGCCGAGAGAGCACGTCATAGGTCGTGGTGATCGCTCGCCTGGCTGGGTCTGCCTTGGCGTGTTGGGCCATCCACTCATGCACGCCTTCGAGGACCAGGGAGTAGAACTGCCGGTCGCAGAGGGTGCGCCATTCGGCCAGCCGCTTCATCAGGTCGCGGTATCGCTCGGCGGTTTCCTCCGACACGCCGAACCCGACCAGTTCCTTCTTCTGTCGTTGTTCCAGCGCCGGCCCCATCTTGCTGTGCAGCAGCCGCAGTTCCTGGGCGCCCACGCCAGCGAAGCCCAGCAAAGCGTCCAGCCCGTTGGTCTTTACCTTCTGGATGATTTCCAGCAGGTTGCACATCAGTGCTGCCTCTGGCCGACTTAGTATGGACTTTCCGGAGGCGCGGTAGTACTTCACGCCATGCGAGCGGCACACGGCTTCTACAGGGTCGAGGATGCGGTTCGTACGCGCCAGGATGGCGGCGGAGTTCCCCTCACCCAGGCTCGGCGCGAGCGCCTCGATGGCGGCAACGGCCTCCGCATACTCATCGTCGTAGCGGTTGAACTTCACGATGCCGCCGGGACCTTTCTGCGCCACCAGTGTCTTAGGGATGCGGTCGCGATTGTTCTGGATCACCTTGTCGGCGGCGGCCAGGATCTCGGCCTTGCACCGATAGTTGCTGCCAAGCACCACGGGCTGGGCGTCGAACTGACGGATGAACGATTCCATGCCTCGATAGCCCAACGCGCTCCGAAATCCGTAAATCGACTGGTCATCGTCGCCCACCACCGTCACGATCGAGCCTGCCTGTGCGTGCAGGGCGACCCATTGGTATTGCAGCGGGTCGGTGTCCTGGAACTCGTCGACCAACAGATAGGTGAAGGGATAGGGCTTGAGGGCGCCACGCTGCAAGCCTTCCACCGCCAGCCGCAGCATGTCCTGGAAGTCGATCTTAGCGTTGCGCTCCAAGCCATGCTGGTAGGCCTGGTAAAGGCGCGCCTCATGGGTGCCGTCCTGCACGTTTCCGAAATTGGTCTTGATGACCTCGATGGCGGCAATCGCATCCTCGATCTTCCAGTCCAACTCCGCTTCTTCCAGCGCCTGGCCCAACAGCACCATCCGGTCGCCGTCCGTGGCGATATCCGGGCGCTCACCGCCATCGCCGCCCAATTGCTTGTACGACAACGAATGGAAGGTGCCGGCCACCAGGCGCCGCTTGGCACCTGCGCCCGCCAGCGCCAGAATGCGGTCGCGTAGCTCCACCGCGGCATCCTTGCTGAACGTCACCGCGCCGACCGTGGCATTGGGCTCGGCCAGCAGAATCGCGGCCTTGGTGGCAATGGTCTTGGTTTTGCCGGCACCGGGGCAGGCGACGGCGACACAATGCCGGCGCAACTCCACCACTTCGCGCTGGGCAGGATTCAGTTCATCCAGCATGGGCAGATCGTTCCGAGGGGAGGTAGATCACTTCAATATGATCCTCGTCGCCGCGCCAGTGAATACCGTCGTCGTCGCGGATCACGAGACGGCCGTTGCTGCTGTCATGCGCGATGACAACCCCTTCGCCGAACGAAGTTAAGTCGGTCTGGAATTCCACCCTGGCGTTCGTCAAGTCCATATGGTTTTAGCCTGTCAATCGGTCGGTGTTTCGGGATGGATGCCGCCCGCGAACAGGAGGGGCGGCACGTCACGTTCAGACGCCGCGCACTGTGGTCATCAG
>NZ_JFJV02000083.1:0-4019 GCF_000611145.1 Cupriavidus sp. SK-3
CAGGGGGGTGAAACCGCCTTTGACTTTAGGCTCTTAGGTTTTCAGGCTTTTAGGCTTTTAGGCTTTTAAAGCTAACCCCCCCCCTCAATTAACCCTCCTCTCAAACCCCTCCCAATAAGGCTCCCTCAACTTCCTCCTCAACAACTTCCCCGACGGATTCCGCGGCAACGCATCCACAAACTCAATACTCTTGGGAATCTTGAACCCAGCCAACCGCTCCCGCGCCCAAGCCACAATGCCATCGCGGTCGGCAACCTCCCCCGCCTTCAGCACGACAATCGCCTTGACCGCCTCGCCCCACTTCTCGTCGGGCACCCCGATCACCGCCACGTCGGCCACCTGCGGGTGGCCATAGATGGCACTCTCCACCTCAGCCGGATAGACGTTCTCCCCCCCGCTGATGATCATGTCCTTGACCCGGTCGTGGATATAGACATAACCCTCGGCGTCGAGATAGCCCGCATCGCCCGTCCGCAACCACCCGTCCGCATCGATCGTCCGCGCAGTCTCATCAGGCTGCTTCCAGTACCCCGCCATATTCTGCGGCGACCGGATCATCAGCTCCCCGACTTCCCCGGGCGGCAACCGCCGGCCTTCCCAGTCCACCACCACCACCTCGACATCGGGCAAAGGCTTGCCCGCGGCGCGCATACGCGGCACATCCTCGGTCGTATGGTCCTCCGGTGGCAACGCCACCACCGTGCCGGTGGTTTCGGTCATCCCGTACTGTTGCGCGAAGCCGCACCCGAATACCTCGATGCCTTCACGCAGCAACGCCGCGGGAATCGGAGCAGCCCCGTACAGCAAGGTCTTCAGGCGGGAGTAATCGATACTGCGCGCACGCGGATCGCGCAATACGAACTGCATCGCGGCAGGCACCAGGAACAGCTTGCTGACGCGCTCGCGCTCGAAGAAATCCAGCACCGCGGCAGGATCGAAATCGCGCGCGACCACGCCCTTGGCCCCCGCCAGCAAGCTGCGCAACCCCCAGCCGGACCCGCCGATATGCGCGACCGGCATCGCCACCAGCGAGACATCGTCATCCGTCCAGCGCGACCACGAGATATCCTCGCGCTCACTCGCCTCGGTGCCGGCGGTGAGGTTGCGATGGGTCAGCATGGCCCCCTTGGGGCGGCCCGTGGTGCCGGAGGTGTAAAGCTGCAGCACCACATCGTGCGCGGCAGGCTGGTGCGCCGGCGGCACGGGTGCATGCGCGTCGCGCCACGCGGCATAGGCGGGCCAGTCCGCCTCGCCGCCTTCCATGGCGATCACGCTGCGCACCAGCGGCAACGCCGGCAGCAGCTTGCGCACCAGTTCCACCGATTCCGGCCCGGCGAACAACAGCGCGGCATCGGAGTGGCCGACGATATAGCCAACCTCCGGTGGCGCCAGGCGCCAGCTTGCCGGTGCCATCACGGCGCCGATCTTGGCGGCGCCCAGCAGCAACTCGAAATAGTGATCGCAGTTCTTGCCGATATAGCCGATGCGGTCCCCCGGCCCGATGCCCGCGGCCAGCAGCGCCTGGGCGACGCTGTCGGTGTGGCGGTCGAACTCGCGGTACGTCGTGAGCCTGCCCTCGAAGGCATAGGCCACGGCATCGGGCCGCCGCTGCGCGAAGTGACGCAACGCGTGCGGCAATGTCGTCAGGTAACTGAAATCCATCAGTGCCTCCTTCTCTCGGTCCTGCTGCATGCGCGCGTCCTTTTCCTTGGAGTGAGAGATCAGCGCGGCGCCATGCGGATGGCGCCGTCGAGCCTTACCGATTCGCCGTTGAAATAGCTGTTGCGGCACATCTCCAGCGCGAGCGAGGCAAACTCTTCCGGCGCGCCGAGCCGCTTCGGAAACGGCACCGAGGCGGCCAGCGCTGCCTTGACGTGCTCCTGCGCGCCTTGCAGCAGCGGCGTATTGAAGATGCCGGGCATGATGGTGTTGACGCGAATGCCTTCGCCGGACAGGTCGCGCGCAATGGGCAGGGTCATGCCGACCACGCCGGCCTTGGAGGCGGAGTACGCGGCCTGGCCTATCTGCCCGTCCTGCGCCGCCACCGAGGCGGTGTTGATGATGACGCCGCGATCGCCGTCGCGCGCATCCAGTGTCAGCATGCCGGCGGCCGAACGCGCGAGGCAGCGGAAGGATCCGACCAGGTTGATCTGGATGATGCGCTCGAACGCATCCGAGGCAAAGAAGCGGATCTGGTCCGGCGCTTCCTTGGCCCGCGATGCGGTCTTGATGGCGTTGCCGGTGCCGGCGCAGTTGACCAGGATGCGTTCCTGGCCCAGCGCCGCGCGTGCCTTGGCGAAGCCGGCTTCGACCTCGGCCTCCGAGGTCACGTTGACCTGGCAGAACACGCCGCCCAGTTCGCGTGCCACGGCTTCGCCCTTTTCCGCATTCATGTCGAACAGCGCGACGCGCACGCCGTGCGCCGCCAGCGCGCGCGCGGTGGCTTCGCCCAGGCCCGAGGCGCCACCCGTGATGACTGCCGTTACCGTTGCATCGAGTTCCATCTCTTCTCCACGTTTTCCCGTATCTGCTGAATCATTCCCGTCGGCGCGCGGCGATGCGCGGGCGGCGGAATGCCTGCGTCCGGCAGGGCGCGAAGCGGCCCGGCCAGCGTGGTATGGAGATTCGGGGATGGCGGCGCGGCACGCATCGTCGGAAGCGACGAATGCATGAAAACACACCGGACGCCGCATGGCAGAGCCGATGCCGTTGCGCACGGGATGCTCCCGTGCGCAACGGCTTGCTGCGGCCTTGCGAATGGACGATTGGACGAATGGACGAAATAATGAACTGACGAACCAACGGATGCGCGTGCGCCCCGGAACCTAGCGCCTCGTCGCCAGGTGATACAGCAGCAACAGGATGACCGCGCCCACCACGGCACCGATAAAGCCGGCCGACTGTCCAGGCCGGTACCAGCCCAGCGCTTGCCCGAGGAAAGTCGCGGCCAGCGAGCCGACAACGCCCAGGCCGGCGGTGAGGAAGAAACCGCTCGGTCCGCGGCCCGGCGTTAGCATGCGCGCAACCAGCCCGGCGAGAAAGCCGATTAGAACGACCCAGATCAAGTGCATGTCATGCCCCCCGGGAGCGATGTTCGTTGCTCACTTGCATGCCTTGCCGTGATCCGCATGGAAGCCTTGCGCGGTAGCATCGGCTTCACTCATGTAGGCGCCGCTCTTGGTCTTGCCATAGTACTTCGTGCCGGGGCAGTGATAGACCTTGGAACTCTTGTTGACCCATACCTGACCGGGCCCGCCACCCGGTGCGGCGGCAGCGGGCGCGGCCGGCTTGGCCATCGGTGCGGTGGTGGCGGGCGCGGCAGGCTTGGCCATCGGCGGGGCAGCCGCGGGAGCGGCCGGAGCCGCCGGCGCGGCCTGGGCACGCGCCAGGTGCGGGATCGAGACGAAGAGCGCGGCGGCCAGCAGCATGGGCAAGCCGACGCGCCGGCTGAACATGGCGGGCGAGACGGTGACGGCTTTCATAGCATTCATGACAGGCTCCTGCGGTGACAATGCCAAGGGGACAAGGAAACGACAGGGCTGCAGACAGCCGCAACCCGACCGACACGCAATACCTCACTCAACGGCTCGCATCGCCACTGCGTTGACCGCGACCCCAGCACCGCACCCGTGCCCCAGCTTTGGGAGGGATCGGTCACACGTACGATGTGCCCCTGAATGCCCATGACGGCAAAGCGCCGGCCGAACAGGGGTGCGGTATCCGCGATGCGCTACAGTGTCAGGCATTCCCCGGCTAGGACCGGCAGCCCTCTACGTGCATGCGATGACGCTCCTGAACAGGTCCCCGAAAACGCCAATGGCCACTACCCGCCACGGTGCTTCCCAGCCCTGCCCGTGGCCGGCCCTCATGGCGCGGCGCGCCAGTGGCGCCGCACTGGTTCCGCTGCTGCTTGGGCTGTGGCTCGCGCTGGCCGGCGCCTTGCTGGCGCGCCCGGCGCTCGCGGCGCCGCCCGGACTGGCCAAGCTGGCGGCAGCCGTCAAGGCCGACGCCGCGCCGGC